>CALBLB010000078.1 GCA_937896115.1 uncultured Succinatimonas sp. | reverse complement strand
GTTCTTACCGCGATCTGCCTATTCGCATGGCAGAATTCGGTAAGGATCACCGTAACGAGCCGTCAGGATCTTTGCACGGCCTTTTGCGTGTACGCGGGTTTGAACAGGATGATGCCCATATCTTCTGCACTGAAAATCAGATCCTGGATGTGGTCTCAGATTGCATCAAGATGGTTTATGAGATCTATGACGTGTTCAATTTCCACAAGGTTGACGTCAAACTTTCAACCCGTCCTGAAAAGCGCATAGGTTCAGATGCCATTTGGGACAAGGCTGAAGAGGATCTTAAGAAAGCCTTGGAATTTAACGGTCTTGAGTACGATTTGCAACCTGGTGAAGGTGCATTCTACGGTCCTAAGATCGAGTTTACTTTGCACGACTCTTTGGATCGTGCCTGGCAGTGCGGAACCGTGCAGCTTGACTTCTCTTTACCTGGGCGCCTCGGTGCGGCTTATGTAGGTGAGGACAATCAGGAACACGTTCCGGTGATGATTCACCGTGCTTTGCTCGGATCGCTTGAACGTTTCATCGGTATTCTTACCGAAGAATATGCAGGCTCTTTCCCGACTTGGCTGGCTCCGGTGCAGGCAGTGGTCATGAGCATTACCGATGATCAGGCCGAATATGCCAAATCTGTATGCGACAAACTCGATGCGGCGATGCTGCGCGTAAGATCCGATCTGCGCAACGACAAGATAGGCTTTAAGATCCGTGAAGCCACTCTCATGCATGTTCCTTATATGGCTGTGTGCGGTGACAAAGAGGCCGAAAAAGGCGTCGTCGCCGTACGTACCAGAAAGGGCGCGGATTTGGGGCAGATGAGTGTTGAGGACTTGATAAAACTCATAAATGAGGATATCATAGCGCGCAAGTCTATGCCCGACGCAGATCTTGCCATAGAGCAGGAGCGTGCGGCCAAGGCTAAGAAATAAGTCGCTTTTTCTGACTTTTGATCAGTAAATTGCAGGGCTTTCCAAGCGAATGGAAGTATTTTCTTTCGCCGGTGAAAGCCCTGCAGGTTTAGGAGTAACTGCTATTAATAACAATCGTAAGACCGGTAAGACCTTTCAGAAAAACCGGATAAATAATGACATCAGAAGTCGCGAAGTGAGACTTTTGGATCAAGATAATCAGGTTCTGGGAGTCATGGCCACTGTAGAAGCTCTACATATGGCCAAAGACGCGGGTGTGGATCTTGTTGAGATCAGTCCCAACGCCAATCCGCCGGTATGCAAACTCATTGAGTACGGCAAGTACCTCTATGAGAAGCAGAAAGATCAAAAGAAGAAGAAGCAAAAGGTTGTGCAGGTGAAGGAAATCAAATTCCGTCCCGGCACTGACGAAGGGGATTATCAGGTTAAACTACGCAACCTGACCCGCTTCCTCGAAGAAGGCAACAAAGCCAAAGTGACTTTGCGTTTCCGCGGACGCGAGATGGCGCACCAGTCCATAGGTTTTGATGTCTTAAAGCGCGTGGAGAATGATCTCTGCGTCGTTGCGGGCATAGCCCAGGTCGAGTCGGCCTCCAAAATGGAAGGCAGACAGGCTTCGATGGTGCTTGCCCCTAAAAAGAAACAGTAACGGGGTTCAAAGTCCGAAAGTCAAAGCTTTCGGCTCCTGTTTTGATTTATCGCACTAATGCGGAGTAAATAATGGCTAAGAAAGTCAAGGTCAAAATGAAGACCGACAGAGGCGTTGCCAAGCGCTTCAAGAAAACCGGCAGCGGTCACTACAAGTGCCGTCACCAGAACCTGCGTCACATCCTCACCAAGAAGACCAGCAAGCGTAAGCGTTCACTGGGCAAGATGGTCTATGTGAAGAACTGCAACCTGCGCGCCATTATGCGTCAGTTGCCGTACGCCTAATTCTCGGAGGAAATGACAAATGGCAAGAGTTAAACGCGGCGTGATCGCCCATGCTCGTCACAAGAAGGTTCTGAAGGCTGCCAAAGGTTACTACGGTGCCCGTTCACGTACTTATCGCGTTGCTGTACAGGCTGTTACCAAGGCCGGTCAGTATGCTTATCGTGATCGTCGTCAGAAGAAGCGTCAGTTCCGTGAGTTGTGGATCGTTCGTATCAATGCCGGTGCTCACCAGTATGATATGAGCTACAGCCAGCTCATCAACGGTCTGCACAAGGCTAACATCGAGATCGATCGTAAGGTTCTCTCCGATCTGGCTATCAATGATAAGGCCGCTTTCCAGGCTATCGTTGAGCAGGCTAAGGCCGCTCTTAAGGCTTAATTAGATCCTTATAATTAAATAAAGCCGTGACCGTAAGGTTGCGGTTTTTTATTACTTGTGTTTGGCATTTTTCATAGCATTCTGATTTCGAGTAACAAATAATTAAGAGTCTTACCACGCTGGCGGACTTTTGTTTTAGAGCACTTCAGCTCTGATGATCATCTCAGGCTCTTCCTCTTCATAATCTCATCCTCATCTGTCAAGCACTAAAATTATTGAACACTTTTGTTTGTGTTCGTTGTCTCAGAATGGACTGAATATGGCCAAGCAAGGTATACAAATGCTCCCTCCTGCAATCTCGCAAAGTCAGGCTATTGAACTGCTTTGCAAGTTAGCGAATATAAATATGATCATCGGAAGCATGAAGAATGGGTTTTGCCATTCGTCGGTAGGCGACGCTCTGATAAATCTTTTTACATTATCAGAGAGTGTTCAGTCAACTCGAATCGAAGGTACTTAGGTGACTTTTACAGATGTTATCGATCCTACTCCTGAGCAAAGGAAAAGCAGAGAGCACCGTGAAGTTATAAATTATCAAAATGCTCTGAAAGACGGATTGGAACAAATCAAAAAAGGCGATCCTTTTTCTACGCGAATGCTTTTGCGACTTCATAAAATATTGGTGATAAATGCAAGAGGAACAAGTTCTGCCGGAGGAGAATTTAGAAGAATATAGAATTTCATCGGACGTGATAATAAGATCGAACAGGCGTCATATATTCCAATCGGTGCAAATGAAATTCCTGCTTATATGGAGAATCTTGAGCATTACGTTAACGGCTATCCTCACAGCAGTTTTCTTAAACATGATCGTGCGAATTTGTTTGTTATAGATGAGAAAGCCCCTGAAATTTTGAAACTGGCAGTAATGCACGCTCAGTTTGAATCCATCCATCCTTTTTAGATGGTAACGGCAGGTTAGGACGCATTCTTATAGCTTTAATGGCAGTAAACTACGGTCTTGTTGATGCCCCCATTTTTCTGGTAAGCGAAGAACTGGAAAGGGAGCGCAGTCGTTATTATGATCTGCTTAACGGGATCAGAGGTAATGATCCTGACTGGTATTCGTGGCTTAGCTTTTTTGTCGATTGTTGCGGGACTATGGCCAATAAGCTGGTTTCAAAAATGCAGGATCTCATTAAATTAGCTGAAAAAGGGATGAAGCTTCTGTCCACGGTATCAGAGCAAAAGGTTTGGATCGCATCATTTCACAATCCTTTTTTAACGGCTATGGAGGTTTCAAGAGAAGTGGAGCTGAGTCCGGCCACTGTCAGAAGAGCCTTAAAATCCCTTGCAGATAAGGAATTACTGTATACCCCTAAAGATCAGCAAAGAAAACGCACATATGTTAACTATGATTTGTTAAGAATTTTAAACAGTTGACATTATGCACACGCATCAGCAGATCCTCTCCTGCAACGGAGCCGGAGAGGATCATATGTCAATCTTCGTAGCTGTCTTTTGAATTGTTGTTTACGATCACCGTGGTGCGTGACGGAATGGTAATTATTCGTCCTGCACACAATTCTTTAATGAATTTTTCCTGAAATTCATCGCTGGTACGGGTAGCTCCGTAACAACGTACATCCAGACTTTCGCGACTCAACATATCAAAGAGTGCATCCATGCCCTCACCGTGATCGGTTCTGCGCACATTGCGTCCTGATAGCGGGATCAGCAACGATTCTCCGCTGTCTTCGGTATCATCGGCTTTGCAATCGTCCGGCAGATAAAGGGCTGCTAAAAGCGGGAAGAGAATTGATCCTTGTTGTACCTTTACCTGCTGATGCGAACTGTTGACAAAGACAATGGTAAAACGATGTCCGAATATGCGTATATAGCCAAAGTAAGCTCCGCCTGAGGCGATGAAAACCATGGTACCGTGTGACAGGGCAGGATTGGAGCGGCGCATGGCGGCAAGCTCGGCAATGGTACTTTGCAGATCCGCACTGTAGGGACTGGCATGATGATCGTTCAATGCCTTAAAGGGGATCATGGAATCTGGTCCTATTTGGCCGGAGGCTATGACGTCGCCTAATTCATCGCCCTGGAAAATGCAGGGTATGCCGCGCCAGGTAAAGAGGGTGGCAAAAGCGGCCATATACAGAGCCTTGTCTTTTCCTATCACCGTAAAGAAACGCGGCAGCGAAGCGTTGTCCAACTGATTGATGAGGCAGAGTTTGGCCTGCTGTGATACACCTACAGCGTATTCTTCACAGGTACGGCGCAAATCTTCTCCCGTATAGGGTATGCTTTCGCCCTGCAGGTTTACACCTCCGAAGAAGGCTCTGATAGGGCTTATAAAACCGTTATAGTTTATGGAACCGTCGACATTACCGCTTGATCCCAATGCGTAACGGGCATCCGAGAGGAAATTGCCGATCATCAGACAATCTATATGGGTTTCGCGGGCGGCCGTGCAGATCTGAGCTACGCGTTTTAAGTTGTTCTTGGCGTTTCCCGAATCGCCTATGGCCGCGATGTGGTCGATCACCCAACCGTCAAGTCCGTAGGGAGGACGCAGCCATTTGCGCACGAAACTGTTTTGACCTTCTGCCATGGCATGACGAACTTCGCGGCTGCCGTAGTCAAGTTTCGGGTATTTAGGATCACCGTTGCAATAGCAGGCATCGCCGTCTGCTTTGAAAGTATAGAACTCGCGATATGGCGAATCCTGATGGTGAAGGGCACCTTTGCCGGTGCGCTCCTGACGATCAAACCAGGGGTGTTTGTCTCCGGTGTAGGCAAAGCTACCGTGTACCAGCAGTTTGATTTCATATCCGAGTGTTAAGGCGCGCAGGCGTTTGAGACTGCCGTTGCCTCCTAAATGAGGATCGACGGTGTCGTAATCTTGGGTGTCTTCCTTTGCAAAACCGTGAGCTTTGAAAACGGAATTTAAACTGATCCCGTCACAACCCAAGCCTCTTAAATAGGGGAGCATGTCGGTGATACCGTCCAAGTCTCCGCCGCAGTGCACTTCATTCAGATCAGTGTATTCAAAATCCTTGCGACGCAAAGGCTGCTCTGCGGATACCGGCGTGCCGTCCACGGTGAAATGCCCTTTTGATGAGGCAAAACGATCAGGAAGGATCTCGTAACATATGAGGTTCGGTGCCCACTGCGGATGGGTGTTGAACAGTTCGTAGGCAAAGCAGTGCTGCAACAAAGGACGTTCACGCGACATCCCCAAAGAGCTGTACCACACTACATCCTGGACCTGCTGCTCATCGTTTTCATCAGGCAGGGTTAAAAGCGCCACTTTAAAACAGTAGCGTTGGAAATTGGTACCGCTGTCGATGTTAATAGAAGACACGTAACGGTGAATTCCCGAGCTTGAACCGGTATATTTCATCAGTACGGCTACCGGCTCATGCTGAGGAAAGGTTACCAGCTCGATGCGCAATCTGCGGTGGTTGGCACCGCGCACGAAAAGCACGGCACTGCTGTGATCCCTCCCCGGGGCTGCGCAGGTGTGAAAACACTGAAACGGCAGTGAAGCTCGCTGTGAACTGGTATTTTGTCTCATGGTTTTATTCCTCAGATAGAGCTGAGCGTCAAACGCAGGGTGTCGTAAAGCTCGCCAACGCCCTTGATGTAGGCCCGTTCATCCGGTGAATGAGGAGCCAGCAACGTAGATCCTAATGATACCAGTTGCAAACGGGGAGCGGCTTTGGAAAACTGTGCACATTCTAACCCCGCATGGATAGCCATGACTTTAAATTCTTTACCGGTTACCTGTTTATAGCTTTTTTGCAAAGCGTCTATAAGATCATTTTGTGACGGGGAATTCCAGCAGGGGTGGCGGGATGACAGTCTCACTTCGCAACCTGCCAGCTCTCCTGAAGCTTTTAAGGCGGCTACAGCCTCGTCCAAACCGTTTTCTTTTAAAGATCTGGGCATGCAGCCTATTTCAATGCGATCCTCAAAAGATCTTATAAGACCGAGATTTGACGAGGTTTCAGGAATTTGGGTATCTTCACTCCACAACCTTAAAACACCGTTTGGTATGGTAGCGATGAATCTTAAGAGGATCTCGCTGTCCTCAAGAGACAGGGCGTTTCCTGTTTCCTTGGTTTCGGTAATTTCTATCTTTCCCTGAGGATCGGTATTTTGATAAAGGGCCGTATATTTTAAAGACAAAGCGGTCAGAGCCTGTTTAAAAGCACCTGCTTGCTGCGAGGCTACGCGAACCGTGGCGTTGCAGGCAGCCGGAATGGCGTTGCGTACCTGTCCTGCTTCGAGATTTTCGATAAAAATTTCGTAATCATCGGTAAGTTCGCTTAACATGCGACAAAGCATGATCACGGCATTGGCATGCCCCTTGTGAATGTCGCTGCCGCTGTGACCGCCGGTAAAATGACTAAGAGTAAGGTTAAATGCCGCGGTGTCTTCAGTTTCTACGCGTTCGGCAGGGAAAGTGAAACTTACGTCGCAGGATCCGGCGCAACCTACCACTAAAGTGCCGTCTTCTTCAGAATCAAGGTTTATGAGGTACTCACCTTCAAGATAACCAGCTTTAAGATTGTTGGCACCTTTCATGGTGACTTCCTCTTCCACGGTAAAGATTGCGGTAAGAGGACCGTGCTGTAACTTAGGATCTTCAAGCAAAGCCAGGATCATGCTCTCCCCAAGACCGTCATCGGCTCCCAAGGTGGTACCGCGGGCTTTTATCCAGCCATTGTCAACAAATGCGTCGATGGGATCACGTAAAAAGTCGTGTTGTATTCCCGAAGCGGCAACCGGAACCATATCCATATGGGCTTGCAGGATGACGCGGGCTTTGTGTTCATTTCCTGCGGTAGCAGGAATATTCATGATCACATTCCCGGCTTCGTCGCTTTCTGCCTCAAAACCGTGATCGGCGGCGAAATTTTTCAGGTAAGCGGCGATTTTTTCCTCATGTTTGCTCGGGTGAGGTATTGAAAGGATATCTGTAAAGTGTTTGAAAACAGCCTTGGGTTCTAACGATAAGATTTCTTGATAGTTATTCATAATTATTGCTGTAATTTAAAAGTTGCCGCATATGCCGGCTTTGGTTTAACTTTGCTTTGTTGATGAGTCGTTAACCACTTGAGAATGATCCCTGATCATAATTTGCAGGCAGAGAGTATGCTTATACATTCAGCAGGTGATCTCATCTCCTTATTGAAGATCCGTATATCTGTAGTAGCTTACCGTTGTAATACAGTGACGGCAAGAGCAATCTCAACAGGTTGATGCAGATAATAAGCATCGTAGCAGGAGTTGTGCTTCTTTTTAAGTTTTTAAAGCTTGTTGTATCCCTGCCTGTTGACGGCAATCAGACTTTAAAGGATGTATTGGCCTGCAGATCTTTAAAAAGAAAGGTTAGCATATGATTTTTGATGAAGTGATGTCCGCTGAGCTTGAAAAGCGTAAAGAGCTTGATCTTTTTCGTCGCATCGTTCCCAAAAGCCAAAAAGGGGTAATGATAGAGCATGAGGGCAGGTGGTATACCGATCTGTCATCCAACGACTATTTGGGATTGGGGCAGGACAGTAGGATAAGGGATGAATTTATAAATTATCTTTCACAGCATCCTCAATCTTTTTCCTCATCAGGATCTCCTCTGCTTACAGGGGCTCACGACTCTTATCTTTTGGCAAAAACGCAGGCAGAAAGTCTTTTTCCTACCAAAAAAGTGTTGTTTTTTAACAGCGGTTTTGCCGCCAACAGCGGATGTATCGCCGCATTGGGCGGGATCAAAGGCACGGTGATCCTTGCTGATAAGCTGTCGCATGCCTCGATCATCAACGGTATGACCGCGGAGCGTCAGATCAAGGCTTTTCGTTTTCCTCACAATGATACGGAAGCTTTAAAAAAGCTTGTGGAAAAATGCGAGCAGGAATACAGCAGGATCTTGGTGGTTACCGAAGCCGTCTTCAGTATGGACGGGGATACGGCGCCTTTAAAAGAGCTGGTTGCCATAAAACACTCTCATCCTAAAATCGCTTTATATATAGATGAGGCGCACTCTTTCGGAGTATTTGACAAAAAAGGTCGGGGTCTTTGTGCAGAGCTTAACCTTTTGGATGAGGTGGATTTCATCTTATGTACCTGCGGCAAGGCCTTGGGTTCTGAAGGGGCTTTCATGCTTTCGTCTGCAATTGCCCGTGACTATTTTATAAATACGGTAAGATCTCTGATTTTTTCAACGGCCATATCTCCGGTTGCTTTTGCTCATATTGCTTTTATGCTGAAGAAATTGCCCGAATGCAACCAAAGGCGCGTACGTCTTAAAGAGATGGCTGCAAAAGTAAGAGCGGCGGCGGCTGATTTTGGTAATCCCATGTATTCACAATCTCAGGTGATCCCTTATCTTACTTATTCAAACGAGCAGGCCGTACAGGCTGGTAATTTTTTTAAAGAGCGGGGACTGTTTGCAATGCCCATAAGACACCCTACCGTTCCCAAAGGACAGGCAAGATTAAGACTGTCTTTGAGCGCAGCCTTAAGTGATGCGCAGGTGGAGATGATTTGTGAGGCGTTGCGGGATTATTCAAGATTGCATCTTAAAAAGGAGTGATGACTATGAAGATATCGATGTCGGGAAGCGGTACTAATTTAGTACTGTTTTTCTTAGGATACGGTCAGGATCCCGAACCTTTTCAAAAGATGCAAGCTTATTTGCCTGATGACTGCGCCTTGGCTTTCGTATATGACTATGAAGATGCAGAAGGCGATTTCAAGTGTTTTGAAAAGTTTTCCAAAGTCAGGATCATCGCCTGGTCTATGGGAGTGATGTTCGCACCGAGAATAGTACACAAGCTTAATTTAAAACTTGAGCATTGCTATGCCGTCAACGGTACGGTTGAAGGCATAGATGATCACTTCGGGATCCCGTTGCCTGCCTGGAATAAGACGCTTGATGAGCTTACCGACGATGCGCATGCTCTGCATTTTTACCGTCTTATGTGCAGAAAACCTGCGTTGATAAAACAGTACCTTGAAACAAGACCCAAGCGGGATCTTAAAAGTTTGAGAAATGAACTTGAATTTATCAAAGCCTATTGTGCTGATAAAAAAGAAGTATCCGCAACATTTTATGACAAAGCCTTTTGCTCGTCACAAGATGTGATCATGCCGCCTGCGGCGTTAAAGTGCAGTTTTGCACGTGCAGGCGTGGAAACGGAAGAACTTAACTCTTCCCACTATGATCCGCATATCTTTATGAAACTGATATCGAAACCTTTTTAATTTGATTTGTTCGGAGAAATTTTGATCCGGTTTGACAATATCAAATTGATCCGTTAAAAAGGAGGAAAAGACTTTTATTCTTACCTTAAGCATGGCTATATATGCCGGATCTGTTAGAAATAAAAGAATACCCTGTAGATCCTCAAAGAAA
>CALBLB010000077.1 GCA_937896115.1 uncultured Succinatimonas sp. | reverse complement strand
GTTCTGGGCAAACAATACATCGATATCGTTACGATATGACTTCAAGAAGGATTCCATAACTTCCTGACCTTTCTGACGGGTGAAATCGCCGGTCTGGGAAGCCAGAATATTGTACTTATCCTTGTTAGGAGATGCGGCCAAAGCATCGTTGAAGCCCTTGGAACGACCGGTAGCGGCAGAAGCGCCTACGGTGCCTTCGAGCACGACGATGTTGATCTTGTCACCGCCGTTACGCGGCTTGATATTATTCTTGGTGACGTAGTCATCGATCCAGTTAAAAGCCTTTTTGCCTTCGGCTACGGAATCGGTACCGATCTTGGCAACATACAAAGAAGGATCGGAAACGGTCAAATCGCGGTCAACGATGACAACAGGGATCTTGGCACGTTTTGCTTCGCGCAATACGTTATCCCAACCGGTTGCCACAATAGGTACGAAGCCAATCAAATCAACCTTTTGAGCGATGAAGGTACGAATAGCCTTGATCTGGTTTTCCTGCTTCTGCTGAGCATCGGAGAATTTCAGGTTGACGCCCTGCTTTTCTGCGGCGGCTTTAATGTCATTGGTATTGGCAGTACGCCACTCGGATTCGGCACCGATCTGCGAGAAACCTATGGTAAGCTGCTTTGCCTGCACGGCACTCATTGACGATGCGGCAATCACTGCGCCCAAAGATGCGGCCAACAGAGTCTTGACTAACTTCATAACTACTCCTCACGATAAAATAATAATCAGCTTTTGGGAGTCTCTATCCCAACGCCTGCTGGCATTGTAGCTTGCATACAGGAAGTTTTCTCGTACCGAAACCGTTTTCTGTGAAGGCGGGCTTGTTTTTGAAAACGTTTGTATTGCGAATGTGATCAGTTGTCACATTTTAAATATGATTTTTGGACATTTTTTTCTAAATAATCGCAGATATTAGGAAAATCGTCTCTGTACAGATGAAAAAAATGCAGATCGCAATGATCCGCATGGATTAAAAACACTCAAAAAGCAAATTCACAGCACGCAACCGTGATCCCGGCTAAAGTTCGCAACCGCTTACGATCCCATCAGGTTTTGGACCTGTATTAAAAAAGCGTTTTACATTTCAAGTGCGGCAGTCTGTGCTTGTAACAATTCATCAAGTTCGGTCTCAAGTTTTTGCTTTTGCATCTGTTTTTCTATTATCGAAGCATTTTCAGGTAAATTTTGCACTGTCTTTACTTGTTTTTTTGCAGATGCAATTTGTTGTTTCAAGGCAGAATTTTGCCCTGCTTGGCTTGCCACTTTTTGTTCAAGTTTTAAAAGCTCTGCATTGATGCGATCAAGCCTTTTTTGTGCTGAAGCCTTATCTTCGCTTATCAAAGCTTGTTCATCGTTCAAGGCCACGGTCTCCTTACTTAAGGCACTGAGATCGCCGCGAAGTTTGGCCACATGTGCCTTTTTATCCTCTACTCTTTGTGAATAAGCGCCTGAAACCGTGCATCCCAATTTATTGAAAAACCCGGGATCTACACGAGGATCACACTCCTCTTTATTTACCGTACAGCCAGAAATCAAAAATGCCAAAAATGCACAAGACAAAATTTTTAAACCGTTCATAATTGCTTCTACCCTTACTTGGTTAAAGTCGTGCTCAGCCCTTAAGCGAACTGCGCTGCTCCGAATAAGCAAGAATATTATCGTTGACCGCAGCGATCTCTGCTTTTAAAGCTACAATATCCTCATCAAGTTCCCGCAGTTTCTTTTTATCAGATGCTACCAGCGCATCGACACCGCCGGCATCCTTAACCACGGCGCTGCGGGTCTGCTGTGCCTGAGCCAGACGGTTATCGGCTTCTTCCTTCTCTTTTTCAAGATATTTTATATTGGCCGCAAGCTCTGCGTCCTTACGTTCAAGCGACTCTTTGTCAGCCTTACCTTTTTGATAATCAGATTTTAATTTTTTAATTTCCGCTTTATCTTTTTTCAGCGTACTTGCGGACAATTCATGCAATTTACGCGTGGTATTGAGATCTTTTTGTACCTGTGCTGCGGTGGCGTCCAGCTGTTCTTCGGTAGTGGCATAGTCAGAGCGTACCTTGTCCAAAAGATAATTAGATCCCATTCCCACGGCACAACCTGCCGTAGCAGCCAAAGCCATGCATGCACCGCGGTGATTTGAGTCCACCAACAAACAGGTCAAAGCTCCGACTACTGCTCCGGTACCGCAGGCTACGGCTCCTGACTTGGAAAAGAAACTGGCATCCTCGTGTTTTAAATCTGGATCTACATCCGCATCGTCAGAACTTTCTTCTTCACCGTAATACTGAGGTTGGGAAAGACAACCGCTCAAAGTTGCAGAGCTGATGCACAAACAGGCAAGGAAGCTTTTTATCAATATATTTTTAGATGAGAATACGTACATGTTTGCTACTCCCTGCTATTTAAAAAGTTCCATTTCAATCTGTTCATTCTTTCCGTCTTTACCCGAATACACTCCGGCACAGGAAGTTTTGCCATCTTTTGTAGGCACGCATTTTACTTCAGGCAACATCACCGCGCCGCCGTCACTGCAATTGGCAAGACCTCCTGCTATGTTAAGACCTGACGACGTAGCCCGGCCTTTAGTTGAGGTTTGGCACTTAGTTCCGTCTGCACGTGTAACGTCTACACTGCCTTGGCCGTTTTTAAAGTTATAACGAATGGAGACCGGCTGTCCGGTTTTGCTGTCCACAAGTCCTGCAGACGTATTCCAATTGCCGTCAAGACCTTGCAAATTTCCTGCACTTAAGGCCTTGGGATCAAGCTTTAGATTACCGTTTTCATCGGTGTTGCCTGAATTTTTTTCTCCGTCATTCTTAGGATCCGGTGCAGGATCTTTGGTTGGTATGCCATCGTCAGCAGTAGTCTGCTTGTCATCAACTCCGTTGTCATCCGTTGATGCTTTTTTTAAAGACTCCTCGCTCTTTTGATCCTGAGTAGCAGGTTTCGAACTCGGATCCTCTTTTAATTGCTGCTCATCATTTGTTAAAGCGCCGTCGTCATCGGTTGACAGCTGATCTTTGATGGCATCTTGTGAGGGATTAGGTAAATCTTCCTTAGTTGCCGCAGTACTTACCGCAGGATCTGCAACACTCACGCCGGAAGTACCGCTGTCAAACACCAGGCGTTCCCGCTCTGTCGATAAAGTTTTTTTAGCAGGCTCCAAACTGGCATGGGCAAGATCCGGAATACTTTTAAAAACAGGCTCATCAAGCGGTCTGGCCCAAAACCACCACCATAACAAATATAAAAGTAATAACAACAAAGGAAGCAATAACAAAGGCAGGAGCCAACATAACCAATGCTTTCTCCACCAAGGGAGCATTGCAGGTGCTGCAGCTGCAATTTTGCTGTCGTCAGCCATGCCTGATGTTGTCTTGAGCTTCAAGGAAGCAAAAGGAGAGCCTGAAAGTCCATCACCTGGTTTTGCAAATCCCCAAAAAGTGATCACCGGTTTTCCGTCTACAATGTAGACACAGTCCTGATCGGGAAAATGCACCGCGGGCAAATGCTCAGTTGCCGACGTGCCGGTTAAAAAATGGGCAAAAATTTTGTCATCGGCCGTCAGTGCATGCAATTCCAGATCTTTTCCGAAGAGATCCAGTCTGCGTTCAAAATCCCGCAGTTGTTTCATAGCCTGAGCCTGCTCATCAGCTGTAGCCGCACTCCACATTACCGTCTGATGTCCCGAA
>CALBLB010000076.1 GCA_937896115.1 uncultured Succinatimonas sp. | reverse complement strand
GCCTGATCATTGTCGTTGATGTCATAAAACTGCAGATAATCTCCGCTTGACGTAACCACATAGCCTTCAGCATTTAACTCAAAAGCACCGTTACGAGTATAGGTACGACTTTCCGTAGGATGAGTTCCGTCAGCAGGATTGGCGCTTGGTGCCAGGACGAAAAATCCGTTGCCTTCTATGGCCATATCAAGGTTATTACCGGTATCTCCGGTTAATGATCCTTGAGAGAATTGTTGGGCAACGGTTGATGTCAATGTACCCATGCCGGTAGCAGTTTTAGTGGCAGTAAAGATGTTATTGCTGTAGATATCTGCAAATTCAGCGCGTGATTTTTTAAAACCGTATGAATTGGCATTGGATATGTTATTTGACGTTACATCCAAATATTTTTGTGAAGCATTAAGGCCGCTTAATGAAATTCCAAACATCTTGTTCTCCAAAATTGCCGTATTGGTGCTCTTTGGCACTGTAATTGTATTTATATTCGTTGCCGGTAAATCAGATAAAGCAATTGCTGTGCCAATAGTTAATTTAATAAAAAATAAAGAGAAAAAATTGAAGTTCTAAGGATCGGCAAGACTTTGCCGAAAAAAAGCCCTTCTTTTTATGGGGAATTACCGAAGAAGGACTGTCAGGGTAGGGAAAAAATTTAGATCTATATAAGCCGTTGACCTAAAAACTCAGTCGCGGCTTGAGGGAATACACAGACGTTTTTCAGCTCGACGGCGTTTGTACAGAGTCAATGCGTTTTTAAAAGCTATAAGTAAGGCCAGTAAGAAAAATCCTCCGGGGGGCAGAACTGCTACCAGATAAGTGTAATCATTTGAGAAAAAATAACTTTCAAAAGGTATGGCCCAGTCTCCTAGTAACATGCCGGCACCTTTCATCCAGGTACCGTTACCTATAATTTCACGTAGCGAACCCAAGCTGAATAATACAAAAACAAACCCAAGTCCGCATCCTGCGGCATCTAAAAAAGCTCTTAAGGGTGTTTCCCTGCCGGCGACTGCTTCTGCTCTGCCCATGATGATGCAGTTGGTAACAATGAGTGCCAGATAAATTCCGAGGGAGTCGTAAAGTGACGGATAGTAGGCTGCTACGCTGAATTTTACACAGGTAACCAACGTGGCAATAAGTACCACATACAGAGGTATGCGTACCTCACGCAACAGGATCTTGCGTAAAATCGAAATGATCACGGAGCTTAAACATACCACAATCAAGGTAGCCAAACCCAAGCCCAACGCACTTACGGCAGAGTTTGATACGGCAAGCAGAGGACACAGTCCCAAAAGTTGGCACAGTCCCGGATTCTCGCTCCATAAACCGCGGGTAAAAACTTTGATTAAAGGATCTTTTTTCTTTGATTGTGACGTTTTGATCCCCTCTACGGTCTGCATCATCTGCACTCCTTCAGCGTCTTAAAATTGAGAACTTTTATGGTATCAAGAGCATCTTTGGTTGCCATTACCACGGCTCTGGAGGTTACGGTTGAACCGATGATATAGTCAAAATCGCCGTTGAATTTTTTTACATCCCAGACGGCGTCTTCTGAATTTTTACCGTTGAACATGTCCATAAAAGAACTGTTGCGGCGCATCACTTTATCTCCAAGTCCAGGTGTTTCATTTGAGATCAGCACATCGTTTTTTATGAGTTGTTTATCCTTGGTAAAAGCACCTATTAGGACTAAAGGGGCAGCATATCCTTTATCGGTTGAATATGTCATGAGGTAGCCTTGCACGCTATCGGCTTTTAAAAAAGCATACAGGTGCATATTTTTACCTATGCGTTTGTCGCTAAAAAGTTTACATTTTATTTGAGAGCTTTCTTTCACAACCTCAGGCATTAACGCCTCGGCTACTTTCATGATTTTGGCTTCATTCTGATTGTATTCAATCAGATCATGGGTTGCCTCGTCTGATTTTACGATGAGGATCATGCAAAATGCCGTAACGGTCGCCAATGACAGTCCTGAAGCAAGAGCTCTTAACCAAGGAGATTTGGGTTTGCGGGTACCGACTGTTTGGTCTTTTTTATCTTCACTATTTGAAGTATCCATCAGTTAAGGCTTCCTTTTTTATAGTTGACGCCAAAAGGACGACGTCTGGTCAGTACATCTATAAGCGGGGCTGCGGCATTGGCAAGCAGAACAGAAAAAGCCACGGCATCGGAGTAGGAGCCCAATGCTCTTATCAACACGATAAGAAATGCCGTCAGGACTGCAAATACGATACGACCGCGAGCGGTGCCCGCGTTGGTGACCGGATCGGTTATGATAAAAAAGCCTGCAAGTACGGTACCGCCAAAAAGCAGTTGTTGCAGCGGCGGTAAGAACAGATCAGGCCATAACGAATGAAAGCACCATGAGAAAATCACGATGGCGATAAAAAAACTAAGTACCATGCGTATAAATACAATACGCATGGACATCAGTACAATTCCTCCTAAGGTAACGGCCAAAGCCAGTGCGGCATATCCTTCATAGTGTTCTGATGAAAAATCTACGGCGCCAGTCTGAATATGACCTCCGGCCTTACGGGCTGTTTTTACACTGTCAAGCCAGGTAGCACCTGAAAAAGCATCCGGTCTTGGGGTAGAAATATCTTTTAATTTGTCGCGTAGTACTGTCGGATTGCCGTGGTTAAAAATGACATCGAAACTTGCTTGGGCGTTGATCACCGATAAAGCCTGCGGATGAGGTGATACCCAGGTTTCAAACATAAAGTTCGGTGCGGAGACAAACATGAAAATAAAGCCAGCCATTGCCGGGTTGAAAATATTCATACCCAAGCCGCCGAAAGAGGCTTTGACCAAAAGAAAGCAAAATAAAGTCGCAGCACAACTAAGATACCATGGTAAAAGTTGCGGCAAGGTCATGCTAAGAATAAGGCAGGTTACGATCATGGAGCCGTCTGTCAAAGCTCTCAGGATTTTTTGTCCGCGTAAAAATGCAACTCCGGCCTCGCATACGGCTGCTGTAGTAAGGGTAATG
>CALBLB010000075.1 GCA_937896115.1 uncultured Succinatimonas sp. | reverse complement strand
CAAGGAGCTTTGCGCATTAAGACTTAGGATAGGCATGATCTTTCAGCACTTTAACCTGATAAAAAATGCCACGGTATTTGACAATGTGGCTTTTGCCTTGGAAGCATCTAAAACCTCTAAAGATAAGATTGCCCCGCGAGTTGGGGAATTGCTTGAATTGGTAGGTTTGTCAGACAAAGCATCTCTTTATCCAAATGATCTTTCAGGCGGTCAAAAACAGCGTGTGGCCATAGCCAGGGCTTTGGTCAATTCTCCTGAAATACTGTTATGTGACGAGGCAACTTCAGCACTTGATCCTGATAATACTCGTGAAGTGGTGGAGGCTTTAAGGCGTATTAAGGAAGTTTATCCGCTTACGGTATTGTTTATTACGCATCAGATGGAAGTGGCCCGCTCGCTTTTTGATCGCATTGCCGTAATGTCTCAGGGAAAAATTGTCGAGGTGGCTTCTGCTTATGATCTCTTTGCCAGACCTTCGGCCGAGGCATCGCGCGATCTCGTAAATCGCAGCAACGACTATGAATTGCCCGAAGAGGTTTTACAGCGTGAGCATGAACTCTTCTTCATTACTTATAAAGAAGACAGGGCATATGAAGCGGTGATCGCCGAAGTGTCCAAACGCTTTGACGTCGACTTATCCATCATCGCCGGCAAAATAGATTACATTCAGAAAAAGCCTTTGGGAGTGCTCTTAGTTTCACTGCACAGTAAAGATGATGAAAAACGCAAGCTGGCTTTGGATTATATAAAAGAGCGGGCCTATATCAGTGCTTACCAAGGAGGCAAACATGGAAGAAATGCTCAGTGAGACTTTGAGGATCCTGCATAACGAACTTGGCAAAGCCGTGTATGAAACCGTGGTGATGATGGGGATCTCGTTCGTCTTAAGCTCGGTTTTAGGCATCGTTTTAGGATTCGTGCTCTATCTTACGCAGTCACAGGCTTTTTTTAAGAATCGTTTTTTTAATGCAGTATCGGCAGACATAGTCAATATCCTGCGTTCGGTTCCTTTCATTATCTTGGTGGTCTTTACTCTGCCTTTTACTTTTTGGCTGGTGGGCAGCAAGATAGGTCCGGTAGCAGCATCGGTCCCCATGACTATTTGGGCTACCGTGTTTTTAGCCCGCCTTATAGAAGGTGCTTTAAAAGAAGTTGATCCTGGAGTTATCGAAGCTGCTCTGGCTACCGGTGCCTCACCGTCGCTGATTATCCGCAAGGTTTTATTGGTTGAAGCCGCACCTTCCATTGCGCGCGGGATCACTGTGGTGTTTATCTCCCTGATAGGTGCATCAGCCATGGCCGGAATGGTGGGCGGCGGCGGTATAGGCAATTTGGCCGTTCAATACGGTTATTATCGTTATGAAACCGGCGTGATGCTGTTTACCATCATTATCTTAGTACTCATCGTCCAATTGTCGCAGTATTTGGGGGACTGGGTGGCTAAAAAGTTAACTCATTGATTGGTTATCTCTGCATCTTTGCAGAGATTTTGGTAAATGATTATGACAACTTTTATTGAAGAGCTTAAAGCCAAGGCTCTTGGTGAAATCATAGAAGGAAATGCCATTCCCGCCAAGTTGCTGACGGACTTTGTGGGGGCTTTGAAAGGTCGTGCCGATGTTTATCTTAAGGTAAAAGATCGCAATGCCGTTATTGAAGCCGTACGCCTTGCTTATAAATACCGCGTCCCTACGGTAGTTCGCTCAGGCGGTACCAACTTGGTGGGAGCTACGGTTCCTGAAGGCGGAATGGTACTTGATGTCAGCGCTTTAAATCACATTCTGGAGTTTGATGAGGACAATATGACCGTTACCGTCGAACCCGGGGTGGTGTTAAAAGATCTTATCGCTTATGTTGAAGCGCGCGGGTGCATGTATCCGCCGGATCCTGCTGAAAAACTCGGTACCATAGGCGGAAACGTTGCCACCAACGCAGGAGGCATGCGGGCTGTCAAATACGGGGTAACCCGTGATTACGTACTCGCCTTGGAGCTGGTTACTCCGCAAGGTGAGATCTTGGAACTGGGAGCCAAAGTACGCAAAAACGCCGCAGGACTCAATTTAAAAGAGACGGTAGTGGGCTCTGAAGGAACCTTGGGAGTGATCACCCGTATAACTTTGAAGTTGGTACCTTTGCCTGAATACGACTTAAGTGCGGTTTTGGCTTTTAATTCTCTTGACGAAGGCATACGTTGCGTCAATGCCATCATCGCCGCACGTCTTGATCCCACCGCTATAGAGTTTCAAGAAAAAAAAGTTATTGCCCTGGGAGAGAAATTCATAGGTAAGGAATTCCCTGTCCCCAAGGCTAAGGCTTATTTGGTAGTAACTTTGGACGGATCTCGTGAGAGTGTCAGTCAGCGTATTGAAAAACTAAGGGAAGTAGCCGTAGCTCACGGTTGTTTCGAAATGGTTCCTTTAGACGATCCGCAAGTTGCCAAAAATGTTTGGGAG
>CALBLB010000074.1 GCA_937896115.1 uncultured Succinatimonas sp. | reverse complement strand
TTACGCTTGCCGTTGATTTCGTCAAATTTAGCCTTGGCAAACTCTGCATGCTCTTTTGAAACAGCATCCCCTTCGCTGCCGTCAAGCCCCACGCGCTTTGCTCCTTCTTTTAAGCAGAAAAGATAACGCAAGCGGCTGGTGTAATAACTAAGCGCAGCTCTTACCTTGGTGACGGTAACGTCGTCACGTCCTGCGATGGCTGCTCTTAAATCGGCAAAAATGCCTATCTTAAGAGGTTTGCAATTCCCTTCTTTAATGAAAGCCTGAGGGAAAAGCTCATAAAGAAGTTCCAAGGTTTCTTTGATGTGATCAAAACGCGATCCCTCCGGCTGAACATTTGCAGACTTGGTATCGGCAACGGCATTTTGCGCAGTTGACTGGTCAACTGCTGCCTGAGTCTGCGGTTGCTTGTCTTGTTGCTCGGCCACCTGAGCGTTTTCCGTTGACGCGTTCTTCTCTGAAAGATTATCCTGAGATCCCACGTGGAACTCCTTTAAAATGCATACGGACTGTATTTATCGTCCGACTATATAAGCCCCGACGGGGCGTTAATCTAACCTATCAAACAAAAAGAAAAATCAGCTTTTTGCTTGCAACTAAAGCGTGATTGTAGCAAATTCTGGCAAGCCGTTCACACACAGTTATCTGCTTGCTTATCAACTGATGTCTGAACATGCGGTGAAATTTTACCCTTTTCATCAAATAAAGAATAACGAAAATATAGTTTTAAACCTCAGGGAGCACACTTGGTATTCAATGAAGATCCTGATTCAACGTGTTAAAAAAGCCGAAGTAGTGGCAAACGGTGACATAAGCGGCGCCATAAAACAAGGTTTGGTAATGTTCATCGGCTTTGCCAAAGGTGATGAGTTCGATGCTGCTAAAAAGGCTCTGGAAAAAATTAAAAAGCTGCGAATTTTTTCAGATCCCGATGGACTTATGAACCTCTCCTTGCAAGACACAGGCGGAGAGTTGCTGATTGTCTCTCAATTTACGCTTTGTGCCGCATTTAAAAGCGGCAACCGCCCGGGATTTGATCCGGCCATGCCGCCAAAAGAAGCAAATAAGCTTTACGATCATATGGTTAGCTACGCTAAAACCATTCTGCCCGGGAAAATTGCCACGGGAATTTTCGGAGCTGATATGCAGGTAAGTCTGGTAAACGACGGTCCTTGTACTTTTGTACTCGATTTTTAGGCATAAGAAACTGAGTTTTTGCTCCGCATCGTTGGTATCGTTGCATATATCTAAGGTAAGATATCGGGGTTTGAATATACATTTATAATAAAAGGTGATTTCTCATGTCTATGCCACCACGCTTTGAACCTTCATGCCCGCCTGATGCCCATAAAGTAATGCGCGATCCGCAAAACAAGGTCAATGCGATTTTGGCTGTCAGCATTCCTGACAGTGAATTGCAATACGACGTTGCCGATATTTGCGATCTTTTAAGCGCTTTTTCAAAAAAACCGGTCATTTACTGCTCTGATACCGTGCGTACTGCAATTCTTGAAAAAGCAGGTGACATTGCCCCCGTATTTTTAAAAAAAGATGCAAACGATCTTGTTGAACTGATGCCCGGTACCCCGGGGAAAAACTATCAATTGGTAGATTTGAGCAATTCAGAAGACGCTGCCGAAGCTTTTCTTGAAAAACTGATCTGTGAATGCGTAATCGCTGTTAATATGCCCTCTATGTATATTTTGCGTTCCGTATCTACAGTATTTGCCTGGGACGAGCTGCTGGCAAAACAATTCATGCGTCAATATCAAGATGCCTGCTCAAAACTTACTCAATCCGATAAAGAGCTGTTGCAACGCGTACGCTACGGTAAAGAAGATGCTCTTAAGGTAAAAGAGCTTTCTGCAAGCGCTTATCCTTTTTTAAAACTTGAACGCAAATTGTTTTTGCAATACCCAACTGAAGACTAAAACAGTTAAAAATTGACCGCCTGTCAGGCGGTCTTTTTGCTTTTTACGGAGTACCGATGTCAGATACCCTATTAAAACTTGCCAAAGATCTTGTCGTAAAACCTTCGATAACTCCTGACGATCGAGGCTGTCAGATAATTATCAGAGAGTTGCTGACAGCTCAAGGATTCTCCTGCCTTACCCTCAAAGAAAATCAAACCGATAACCTTCTGGCTCTGCACGGTAACGGACATCCTTTCATTCTTTTTTTAGGTCATACCGACGTGGTACCCCCGGGAGATGAAAAAGCCTGGACCCACCCTCCTTTTGGTGCTGTGATCACTAAAAATGAAGATACGGTCATACTGCACGGACGCGGCAGTGCCGATATGAAAGGCTCGGATGCAGCCATGACTTTAGCTTTGGCTGATTTTGTAAAAGAAAATCCTGACCATCAAGGAACCGTAGGCTTGCTTTTAACCTCCAACGAGGAAGGTGATGCCAAAGGCGGTACTCCTTTTGTAGCCGAATATTTGAAAAAACACTCCCTCATTCCCGATCACTGTTTAGTAGGAGAACCGTCTGCTCTTAAAAAATTCGGTGATCAGATCAAGATCGGCCGACGCGGATCTTTATCTTGCGACATCACCGTTTTGGGTACTCAAGGGCATGTAGCCTATCCTGAAAAATGCGACAACGCCGCTC
>CALBLB010000073.1 GCA_937896115.1 uncultured Succinatimonas sp. | reverse complement strand
TTTTTTCCTGAATAATACCGTCAAGATCAAGCAGACAAAGATTAAGCTCCCTATTTTTGGTATTTTTCCCCAAAAGAGGTTTTATAAGTTCAAATGACGGTGCGTGTACTGCCGCAGATTTCCTGCTTTTTCCTTTTCTGTAATATTCATCAATAAAATCATTAAGTTTTTTTAAAAAAAGATCATCATTTTGCAAAATGTTAAGCAGTCTTGCCCCGGTGATCCTGACACAGGCATCGATTTGGGCATCATTTCCGGCATTTTTCTTAAACGCAGTCAAAACGTTGATGATCGCATTTGGATCAGGTGAAAAAAAGGCGATACGATTTTTCTCATAATGCGCACTTAAAGCGCCGCCTAAAGAAAACATGAGGGCTGCATCAACTCTTATGTTTCCTTTGTCGGTAGTGACTACATACTGCGTACTTCCAAGACTGTTTTTTAAAGCAGGGACATATTGCAACAAACACAGCATGATCCCGTGAAAAAGAGTCCCGCAATAGCATTCAAAAAAACTGTCATCTCCGTCATCTGAGACCAGTCCCAAATCCTCATAAAACAATGCCCATGCCAAACAGGCTCTTGGGGATCCCGTCAAGACTGCATATCTTATAAATCTTGCTGCCATCACTCTGGACGGTTTTAACCATTTTCCCTCAAGATAAGCCATTCCTATGGCAAAGGCTGCTTCTGACGGTATGCCGAAGAATTCTTCAAAAAAAGTTTTTTCCTTACCGTTACCCGCCATACACCAACTGAAAAAACCGGACAAATCGCGGCCTATATTGTCCTCAAAATCGCAACCTTGGATCCTGCCCAAAAGATCTTGTACAAAAGAAAAAGGATCCGACATTTCTTTACCGCCGGAATCGTCAAAACGAAAATTTCGCATCGCACCGATAGCGGCCAACACGTGATCAGGAACTACAAATACCCCTAATTCCAGATCCTGTAGGAAACACTCTCGTGTGGTATCAAGCAGTGATGCGATTACGTCTGCACAAAAATGAGTGGCTTCATCAGAGGTAAGACCATTGTGCCCGCACAAAAACTCACAGTACTCCTGACTGTACATTCTGGAAGCCCATTCTCCGCAGATCTGACGCCTTAACTGCTCAGCTTCTTTTTTTCCGTGTGCCTGCGCCAGATAAAAATAAAAACAGCTTTCTGAATACAGTCTTCCTTTTT
>CALBLB010000072.1 GCA_937896115.1 uncultured Succinatimonas sp. | reverse complement strand
GTCCGTCATCGATCAGTAAATTTTATTAATTTTCCAGTCATGACTTTTCATGCCTTTTAAAAAACATTTTTTGCCGATGATTGTCAAACTCGAATGTTTGGAAATGTGATCTAAGGATCACGGCTATAATTTTTATGTATAAAAACTTGATCTATGGATCAATCTAACATTTCTACCGATCGACTTTTCCTTGTTTTAATGTTTTAGTTACGTAAAACAAGGAGATCTGTTCATGTTGCCTTCTTCAAAACCGGTCGTAAGTATCAATTCTAAAATTTCATCACAGGAGCTTGGTAATCTCGGTATGGTTGCCGGTGCTTTCGACGAATTCGGTCTTGAGGATCTGATCAATAAACGTATAGGCAAGGAAGGCTCACACGTAGTCGCTGACAGCGGAGTATTGGTGAAACTACTGGTAATGCAGATGTTGAACGTGCCTTATCAGAGCCTGTCCGGAACTCAAGAATTTTACAGTGCGCTGCCGCTTGAAGTGTTCGGACAACAAAAGATCACGTCTGAAGATCTCGGCCGTGCCGTACTCAGCAGATTACTTGATGATGTATATGAGTACGGAAGCGAAAAACTGTTTTTGGAATGCTCTGCTCAAGTGGTTGAAAGTCTCAACATTAAGATCACCGAAGCGCATATCGACTCAACATCTTTTCATTCTGACGGCAAAAGCACCATACAGGACGAATGCGGTTTCTATCTTGCTTTGGGGTACAGTCGTGATCATCGACCGGATCTGAATCAGGCTATTTGCTTAATGTTGGCTGACGGAAGCAGCGGATTGCCGTTTTATGCACGAAACCTTTCAGGCAACGTCAATGATAATAAGTCCTTCAATAACATGCTCAATTTTGCATGGACTAACATCAAAGAGCAGTTTAGCGAGCTTGAATATTTGGTAGGCGACAGCGCATTGTGCACCGCTGCAAATTTTGCAGATGCAGCCGAACAAAACATCAAACTCGTAACTCGTGTACCTGACAAAACAGAGACAGCGGCAAGATGTTTTGAGATGTTTGAGCCGGAGAAAATGGAGTCAATCTTTGAAGGTGACGAAAACTCCCCGGTGGGACGTTGGTGTGAAGACGGCTCTATAGGTGAGCAGAAAGTAAAACTGTTGCTGGTGTCAAACGGTGCATTAAAAGAGCAAAAATCTCAGACAATCAGGAAACATGCGCAGACCGAGCTTGAAAAAATACGTAGTGCTATCAAAAAGATGCAAACTCAACCGGCCATATGCAAAGCTGACGCTGAGAAAAATTTTTCAAAGCTTGTCGGCAAGGTAAAGTTCTGTAAGGTAGGGCTCCCAAACTACGAAGAAGTATTTAAACAGGCAAGACGCGGCCGCCCTAAAAAAGGTGGAGCACCTGAGACGAAATGTGTCGCGGTCAAGGTGAACGCCGAAGTACTTCTGGATGAACAAAAGATAGCAGACGCAGTTGAACAGGAATGCCTATACGTACTGGCAACCAATGATACAGAGCGCGAATGGACTATGGCCCAACTGCTTGGGATCTATAAACGTCAAAGCGTCATCGAAAGAAACTGGAGATGTTGCAAAGATCCGCGCTTCTTTCTGGATGCCATCTATTTGAAAACTCCTTCACGCATCGATGCTTTATTATGGCTCATGAGTTTGGCGCTGCTGGTTTACGCAGCCATGGAATATAAAATCCGTAAGATCACGTCAGAAAACGGCATGGAATTTCCTCTGTTTGAGAATAAAACCACCCAAAAACCGACACTTCGCCGCGTGTTTCAATATGTAGGCAATCTCAGGATCCAAGTGATTAAACTTCCGGACGGTAAGGCGTACATAACAAATGTAGACGATGTCATGAGCAAACTGCTTATGAAAATTGGAGACAGCTGGTGTTGGTATTACAGTGCTGACAGTTACTGTTGCAACCTTTCAACTTAGTGAGCTCGTTTAAAAAAAGGTTGCATTATGGTGGGAAAGAAAATTGCTAAAATTTACTGATCGATGACGG
>CALBLB010000071.1 GCA_937896115.1 uncultured Succinatimonas sp. | reverse complement strand
GCGCTTTATGGCATCAAATCATGGTCTTTTACCCACTTTTATGCCTGAAGAGCCTAATTTTTTGAAAAAAGGCCCTTACTATTGTTGTAAAGGGCTTTTTTGTTGTTGAAATATCAATAAATGTTACAAAATGCAAAAGCCACAGATGAAGAAGATGCATTACAAGAAGGTGATCCTTGTCCGCAGTGCGGTCAGCCGTTGGTATTGAGACATTCTGAGCGTGGCGATTTTTTAGGATGTTCTGATTATCCTGCATGTGATTTTATGCAACCGGTCGGGCGTCGTCGTAGCGTAGACATTGTTTTACCTATGAGTGATCATTGTCCAAAATGCGGAGCGTTGGTTGCGTTAAAACGAGGAAGATACGGACTATTTGTCGGTTGTACACGCTATCCAGAATGTGATTACACCTACACAGGACACGATAATTCTAAGATTAAATGTCCCTTATGCGGTAAAGGGGAAATGACGCAACGTTTTACCAAAACGGGGCGCATGTTCTATGCCTGTACTAATTATCCTGATTGTACTTATACGGTGCCAGGAAAGCCAAAAGAGCAAACTTGTCCTAAATGTTCTTTTCCTTTGATGTTTGTAAAAAGAAATTCAAAGGGTGAAAAACTTGTATGTGGCAATACCATGTGCATTAGTCGCAGACCCAGGCGCCGTAAACGCAAAGAAGTAACAGAACTTTAGGATCATTTGGCGTAAAAAAATGTTAAACAGCGGCAGTCTGAAGCATTTAACTTTACAACAGGTTGATTTTTAACAATTCGAGCATAAAGGAGAATTCATAACCAAAATCTTTAGGAATAAAAGACCGGTGCTAAAATCTTTAAAAGAAATTTTGTAAACATTCTTGTGTGTATTTATATACGGTTCAGGATAACGGAGATAGTATGTCCTCTCATTTCGTAGCCATCATTATGGGATCTGATTCTGATTTGCCTCTTCTGAAAAATACCATGGATATTCTTAAGGGGTTGGGAATTAGATATGAAGCACGTGTAGCCTCTGCTCATCGTACTCCGGATGAAGTTTGTTCTTATGTTCAGGATGCGGAGAAACGTGGGTGCCAGGTCTTCATAGGTGCAGCTGGTCTTGCTGCTCATCTTGCCGGAGCAATTGCCGCACGTACAACCCGCCCTGTGATAGGTATACCCTGTGATGGAGGTCCGTTGAACGGTATCGATGCCTTGTATTCGACTGTTCAGATGCCGGGTGGTATTCCTGTTGCTACCGTAGCTGTCGGCAAAGCCGGAGCTAAAAATGCAGCATATCTTGCAGCTCAGATCATGGCTTTATCTGATCCAGAACTTGATGCCCGTGTTAAAAAGGATAGGGAAAACGCTGCGCAAACTGTTCGAAACAAAGATGCAGCTTTGCAGGAAAAACTGGCAGATTTTTAATGGAAAGTGAGTTTGAGATTATTGCTACACGGGCTGGGATTGGTCTTAACCCCGTTTTCTCTGATGACTTGTCGCAAGCAGCTGAGGTTATCCGTAGGGGAGGGGTGATTGTTTGTCCCGCCGAAGGCGTATATGGGTTAAGTTGTAATGCATTAAATGAAGATGCTGTAGCTCGTGTGGTAAGGATAAAAGAGCGCGATAGTGCCAAAGGATTGATAACCATTGCATCAAGCTTGCAAGATCTTGAGTCGGTAGTCGATTTTAAAAATATATCCAGCAAAGGGCAGAACTTGATAAAAAAGCTCTGGCCTGGACCTTATACTTTTGTTGTGCCGTGTGCTGATCTTTTGCGAGGAAGTTTACTTACAGGCGGGAGAGGAAGCGTAGCTGTCAGGGTAACTGCTTTTAAAACCTTGGCGGATTTGGTGCGTTTATCCGGAGTTCCCTTGATATCTACCAGTGCCAATTTGTCAGGAGAGCAGGCTGTAAGCTCTTTTGATCTTTTAAGTCCCGTAATCTTAAAACGTACAGATTTTGCTTTGACTTTACCTTGCGGCGGACTGTCCGGTTCAACTTCAGTTTACGATACTCTAGGTGATGTTTTATTAAGAAAAGGGCCGCAATGGCCTGAGGATTTGTCATGACTGATCGTTATGCCGTATTCGGCAATCCCATAGCACACTCTTTATCGCCTAAGATTCATGCCTTTTTTGCCAAAGATACCGGTGAGGAGTTGTCCTATGAACCTATTTTGGTCCCTGAAGGGAGATTTAAGGAGACGGCACGTGAATTTTTTTGCGATGGCAAAGGGTGTAACGTTACCGTCCCTTGCAAATTGGATGCTTATGATTTTGCGGATATCTTAACACCGTATGCCGAAGCTGCCGGAGCAGTAAATACTCTGAAAAAACTTGAGAATGGTCGTATCGAAGGAGATAACACCGATGGCAGAGGTCTTACTGCTGATTTAAAACGTCTTGGGGTAAAACTTGACGGAGCCAAAATTCTGGTAATGGGAGCAGGCGGTGCCGCAAGAGGAATAATCAGACCTTTGCTAGATGAAAGTGTGGCTTTGGTAACGGTTGTAAATCGTACCTTTGAAAAAGCTAAAAAATTGGCTGAGCATTTTGGCGTACAAGCTTGTTCTTACGAGGATTTGTCTGCAAATTACAATGTGATCATCAATGCAACATCGACTTCATTAAATGGAACATTGCCTCCGCTAGCTGATGAAATTCTTAGTAAGGCCTCTTTTGCATACGATCTCATGTATAAACCGAATGGAGAAACAACGTTTACCAAAAAAGCTTTGGAAAAAGGTTGTACTAAAGTTGCTGACGGTTTTGGAATGCTGATCATGCAAGCGGCATTGAGCTTTGAATTGTGGCGCGGAGTTAAACCTGATGTAACTAAAGCAATTTCTTATTTTCGTGCATGTTAAAGATTAATTGGCAACGCAGTGCAGAAGATCCTGCATGGACCGATTTATTAAAGATCCTTCGCGATAAATTCTCTAAATTAGGCGGAGAAATTCAGCTTGAATTAAACTTCGGTCAGCGTGTAGAGTTGAATATTAAGTCACGGGCACTGACGCTTAAGAAACCTTTTTTTCTTGATTTTGCTACAGATAAACTCATTTGGAGGATCAGCCACAGCGGCAGGCACAGTGAAGCCGTGGCCCGTGCAGTGTTGGGAAAGGAACAGCACCCTACCGTATTTGATGCAACAGCAGGGTTAGGCAGGGATGCTTTTATTTTGCAATGCTGCGGTGCAAAGGTAACGATGTTTGAGCGCAATCCTGTGATCTGGGGGTTGTTGTTTGATGCATTGCAAAGAGCATCAAAAGATGCAAATTTTGTTAACAGTCTTCCTAACGGTTTGCCGAAACTGGCACCATATGGTGCGCTGATAGAGCATGATGAAATGGGAACGGCTGACGTCGTGTATTACGATCCTATGTTTCCGCAAAGACAAAAAAGTGCATTGGTAAAACAGGAAATGCGTGTTTTGCATGCCGTTGTGGGAGGTGATGAAGATGCGGATCTAACGCTTCCGTTGTTGCTTAAGCGTGCTACCAAAAGAGTTGTGGTAAAACGACCGGCAGGCGGCATCCCTCTGGCGGTAAATTTGTATACTCCTTCCGGGGCAACGGACGGAAAGGCTTGCCGGTTCGATATTTATCGTTGTTGTTGAGGTAAAGGGCGATCAAATCCTGCTTTGATGAAATCATTCATTACTTGTTCGTTGCTTTTTATATAATTGGCCAGTCTTTGTACATCTTGTTTTTTCTCACCTGCTTTTAATGTAATTAAATAATAGTCAAGTTCTGGATAAAGCTCTTTAGGAGTTTGCCAGAATGATCCCCGCATGTGTCCTGATTGGTCCAATATCAGCGGACGGGTGAGAAAGCCTGCTTGTACGTTGCCACTTTCCACCAATGACAGTACCTGATATTCGTGTTCGGTACGGTAAATTCTGCCTTTTAGATATTCTGTGGGAAAATTTTTTCTGGAAACTATTTTTGATGCTGCATAACCTACGGGTGTCAGTTTTGCATTGGGAAGTTAGTTTTTTATTGGCTACAACACTTGCTTTGTTGTCCAAGAGAGTTGGATCTGCAGACCATAAAATGAGAGGGGCTCGCACCAGTACCGACATTGATGAGGCTGAAGCCTTTCCTGCCCGTACCAACAATATTGGCAACTTTTCATCTGCGCTTATTACGAGTTCGCAATGACTTTTATCTTCTGCTAATAAAGCCTCTAAATCTTCTCCTGCAGCGTACTGAGTTGTGATCTCAGTAGGAGAGTGTTCTTTAACAGCCTCAAGCGCAGAATATGTCTGTGTAGCTGCACATACCGTAACGGCAAAACAAGTTTCTTTTGGGAAAACACTCAATAAAAAAGCAGCACCTATTAAATTTAGAATTTCAGATGTTTTTCGCATTGTAGGATCCTATCGGTTATTTCTTCAGGTTTTAAGGCTTTTCTTATTCTGTCACTAAAACCTTTTGTATTAAGAATTAATGATAGTTGCCCAAGAAGACTTATATAAGTATTCGGATCATCTGGTGAGGCTATCATGAAAATCAAATCGCATTTACGTCCGTCAGCAGCGTTGAAATCAAGCGGTTTGTCTAAAGTAGCTATGGCAATAGCAGGTCTTGAAGAAAAAATACCTGTTGCGTGCGGAATAGCAATGCCTTCGGCAATTCCAGCCGGAGATTTTTCATTTTTTCTCTTGAGAGTTTGCAAGAATTCTTCGGCTGAACTGATAGCTCGAATTTGAACCAGTTTTGAAGTCAACACGCGTATGGCCTGTTGTGGATTTGAAACATGTAATCTGCAGATCACTGCTTGTTCGTTTATGGCATAACGCAACGGATGGCTGTTGTAACCTGCACTAATGTTTTTACCTTCTCGTCCGTCTTCCAAATATTTGAGTACGTTTTCAAAAAACCTGCCGTGCAGTCTGTAATTTAAGAGATAGGTTACGGTCATCAAAATGACAGCTGTTACTGCAGCAAAAACGGTGAAGCGGAATGTCGGTAATAATAAATTTCCGTTATTGCTGGAGTGATATACAAATGTTCCGAAACGATTGCTGAGGGCAAAGATAATCAAGGCTAATGGTAAAGCCAGACGACGTGCCGCTGTTTGGAGACAAAAAGCTACACAAGGTACTCTTTTGCGCAGTTTGAATTCTCCGTATTCAATACAATCGGCAGTCATTACGGTAGTTGAGGCCAATGACCAGGCAATTCCCAAGTTGGCAAGAGCAAAAGCTAAAATCACTCCTCCGGTATTATCCTGTGATCCTGGATTAAAAAAAATAAGTAAAGTGTAACCAGTTCCCATAATAAAAGCGGAGGTGAGGAAAATACCGCGTCTTGAAAAGACCTTACACATTCTGGGAAACGAAATGTAAGCGGTTATTTGGGAAAAGATTGCAGGAAGGGCAAAGACAAGTAACAGTTCCTCGGTACTTTCAAGAAAGAGAATGGCCGAAGTTACGGCGACAACGGAAAGCATAACGGACAACTGTTGGAATAGCATTACCGCGGCGGTGGTAACTAGTTGATCGTTTCCGAGTAAAGATTTGAAAAAATCAGAGACTGATAACAATCCTTGAGCTGGAATATCCTTGAATCTTCCAAATAGCAGTAGAGATGAGGTAAATAAAATTCCTGCAACAATAGATGCTCCTGAGCGTAATAAATGCAGATCTGATACCGTTTTTGAAAAGAAAAAGTAAACGAAGCATATACTGATTAAAGATCCTGAGCATAAAACACCCAAAGCTCGGGCTCTTGATGAGATCAGTTCGCGTCTGCTACTCTTATAGCTAAAAGACGCTGTTAGAGACCAAAAAGCTGTTTCAGAACAAACAAATGCCACTGACCATAGCACAGAAATGATGATTGCATAAGGAAAACCGTTGTTATAAACGGTACTGGGCGCGGCAAACATGATTAACATGCAAGCGCTGGTAGCTAAAGATCCTCCAAGCATCCACGATAAACAACCTTTTTTTACTATGAGCTGGCTGTCTATCAACCATCCTGTAAAGAATGCGGCGAAAGTTCCCGTGATCCCGACAATGAGTAATTGTGTTCGAATTGCTTCTGCAGATAGTCGCAGAACAAAAACAAGGTAGACTATAAAAAAGATCGTTACGAATGCTGAAGCGCAATAACTACCTGCCGCAGCAACTATAAATGTTACTTCGGCAGAAGCCAAATCTTGCAGGAGTTTCATAACAAAAGGATCTTTAGATTAACGTGCAGTTTACGCATCACTCTACTGTTACTGATTTAGCTAAATTGCGTGGTTGATCTACGTCCGTGCCGTTTATTAAAGCGCAGTAATAAGCCAGAAGCTGTAAAGGTAAGGTAAAAAGAATAGGATGCAGGACAGGATTTGCCGCAGGTAATGCGATTATTTCTGTTTGACTATCACTCTTTAAATTAGTTTTTCCTTGAGAGAAAACAAAAAGTTTGCCTCCTCTGGCTCTGACTTCTTCGATATTTGATTCAAGTTTGCCCAAAAGTTCGTTGTCAGGAGCTACCACTACGACCGGCATGTTTTCATCTATAAGGGCAATAGGACCATGTTTTAATTCGCCGGCAGCATATCCTTCGGCATGGATATAGCTGATTTCTTTAAGTTTTAATGCACCTTCCAGTGCAATAGGGTACATTATTCCGCGTCCCAAAAACAAACAGTGATGTTTACCTGCAAAACGTTCTGCAAGTAGCGCAATGCGGTGATCACATTTGAGTACTTCAGAAGTAGCATTAGGCAATTCTAAAATGGCATTGCAGATCTCTTTGCATTGCGCATCGTTTATGTTTTTCTTAGCTGTTCCTAAGTAAGTACTGAGAAGCAAAAGGCACAGTAATTGTGTGGTAAAGGCTTTGGTGGAGGCCACTCCTATCTCGGCTCCGGCTCGCGTAAGCATTGCATAGTCGCTTTCTCTAACTAATGATGAAGCTGCAACGTTACATATGCAGAGTGAAGCTTCATATCCTTGATTTTTAGCAAGTCGTAACGAAGCAAGAGTATCTGCGGTTTCTCCTGACTGAGAAATGGTTACAAACAAGGAGTGAGGTTTTACCACTGCTTTACGGTAACGGTATTCCGAAGCTATTTCTACAGAGGATGAAATACCAGCCAGCTCCTCAAACCAGTATTTGCCCACTAGACCTGCGTGGTATGAAGTTCCGCAAGCGACGATTTTTATATTTTCAATGTTTTTTAAGAAATCGGCGGTAAATCCGCGGACGGAGGAGAGATCAACAATGCCGTTACATATCCTTCCCATGGAGGTATGTTCGAGAGCCTGAGGCTGTTCGAAGATTTCTTTTTGCATGAAATGACGGTATTTACCTTTGGATATCGATTCGGCATCCAAATCTGATTCACATATTTCAGTTTTTCGCTCGTTAAGATTCAGATCGAATACTTTGACTGAGGAGACGGTAATTTCTGCAATAGAACCTTCTTCAGGATAGATAAAACGGTGGGTTACCGGCAAAAGAGCCAAAACATCTGAAGCAATAAAGTTTTCTTCTATACCGAGGCCTATGACCAAAGGAGAGCCTTGTCGTGCGCATAGTAATGTTTCGGGATCTCTGCGATCTACAAGGGCAATTGCATATGAGCCTTTAACATTGCGCAGAGCCTCTGCAAAAGCCGCTTTAAGCGGTAAACCTTTTTTGAAAGCAAGAAAATGAATTTCGGCTAAAAGTACTTCGGTATCTGTTTGTGATTTAAACTCATACCCTTCGGCGACAAGAGCATTTTTTAATTCGGCAAAATTTTCGATTATGCCGTTATGAACCAAAGCCAAATCACCTATTATATGCGGATGTGCATTGACGACTGACGGTTCACCGTGAGTGGCCCAACGCGTGTGCGCAATGCCGGTAGTTCCAGGACAACCGTGTTTTTGAACCAATGCTTTGAGGGCTGTAACTTTTTCTACGGTTTTAAGACAGGTGAATTCATGCTGATTTACAGTACACAGACCGCAACTGTCGTAACCGCGATATTCGAGTCTTGAGAGCCCCTCAAGTAAAATAGGGGATACCTGACGCTGTGCTACAGCTGCGACAATTCCGCACATAAAGACTCCTTTAAAAAAATCAACTGCCTGTTATACCACAAAAACTACTTTTCTTTTCTGGGTCTTTGGTAGCCATTTATGCAAAGACCATTGACACGAGAAATAACCAGATCATTTTCAGCAGCTTTGATTTTAGATGTATAGGTGGTACCAGCTGCTATAGTTACACCTGTAGGAACGTTTACCGGCGCAACCAATTGGGTGTCTGATCCTATAAACACGTCGTCACCTATTATCGTGCGATGTTTGTTCGCACCGTCATAATTGCAAGTGATGGTGCCTGCTCCTACATTTACTCCTGCACCAAGCTGAGCATCCCCAAGGTAAGAAAGGTGCCCTGCTTTTGTGCCTTTGCCTATGACAGATTTCTTTACCTCAACAAAGTCACCGATATGTACTTCATCTTCAAGAATATTCCCCGGTCGTAATCTGGCAAAAGGGCCTACGGTGGTGTGTTTTTTCATTAAGGATGATTCCATAACGGTATAAGGAGAAATTATGGAGTCATCTCCTATTTTACAATCTTTGATCACACAGCCTGCTTCTATGCGAACACGGTTTCCTAATTCCACCTTACCTTCAAATACGCAATTAACGTCTATATAACAGTCTTTGCCGCATATAAGTTCGCCGCGAATATCGATACGAGAGGGATCTGCCAAGGTAACACCGTATTTACGCATCAACTGTTCTGCTTGCATATGCTGATAAGTACGTTCTGCAAAGGCCAGTTGAGATTTGGTATTTACTCCTGTCAGTACGGAAAAATCAGGTGCCATGGAAAGCCCTACGTTTTGCCCTGATTCGACTAACATCCCGGCAAGATCCGTAAGATAATATTCTCCTTGAGAGTTGTTGTTGCGTATTTTAGGTAGCCATTTTTTGAGTATGGATGCTTTTGCACAGATAATACCGGTATTTATTTCGTGAATGAGTTTTGTTTGTTCCGAAGCATCACGTTCTTCAACTATGTATTCAAGTTTCCCAAGATTGTCGCGTACTATTCGTCCGTAACCGAAAGGATCCTCAGCGTAAGCACTTAATACGCATAGATCATGTTTTTGTGATTCGATAATAAAGTCACCCAAAACTTGAGCCGGAGTAAGAGGGGTATCGCCGTACAGCACTAATACCAGAGAATCATCTTTGATGTTTGGCAGTGCACATGAAACAGCGTGCCCAGTTCCGAGTTGCTCTGATTGCAGTACACAGTCTATGCGTGAACGAAGTGAGTCTGGCAGAGCGTTTAATGATTGTTCTATAAGTTCTGCATGATGTCCTACCACTACATGAATGTGTGTAGGATCGAGCAGTGATGCTGTTTTTATTACCATCTCCAGCATGGGACGGCCTGCTACCGGATGCAAAACTTTTGGTAAATCTGATAGCATGCGTTTGCCTTTGCCTGCAGCTAGGATCACGATTTCAAGTGACATTACAATTTCCTCTTTAATTTTTTTGAATTCATGCAGGAAACGATTATTACGAGAATACCTGCAATGATGAAAGGCATACTCAGATACTGGCCTACGGTGAATATGGAATCGGTGGAATAATCTGCTTGTTCTTCCTTAACTGTTTCAATGAAAAAACGAGAAAGAAAAACCAGTGTGATGAACATCCCGAAAATTAGTCCGCGCGGCCTTGACCTAATGAAGCGGTAGATTAGTGAAAGCAGTATAAAAATTACAAAATAAGAGGCTGCTTCATATAGCTGAGCCGGATGTCTTGGAAAGTTTTCCCCCAAAGCAGTAAAAATTACACCGTAATCGCCGCGTGTTGGAAGTCCTACAATTTCAGAGTTGAAGAAGTTACCTACGCGTATCAAAGTGCATACCAGAGCAGTCGGAATGCTCAGCATGTCAGAAATTTCAAAAAAAGCATATCTGTACTTGCGGCAAAAATACCAAATGGCCAGCAAAACGCCTATTGTTCCGCCGTGACTGGCAAGTCCGCCGTTCCAGACTTTTAAAATTTCAATTGGATGGGATAAGTAGTAGTCAGGTGCATAAATGAGGCAGTGACCTAAGCGGGCTCCGATAACCGTAGCTATAAATAACAATACGAACAGTCTGTCCAAATCTTCTGATTTGTAATGTTTGGCTTTGAATAATAACTGCATAATGCAGTAGCCTATGATGAAACCGCCGGAAAAAAGCAGACCGTACCATTTGACGGACATAGGCCCCAAAGAGAAACATATCGGATCAAGCGAGGAAACGAATAACATAATCCCTAACTCTCCAAAAAAGAGAAAACGTAATGTAAACGAAAAACACGGGATAAAGTACAATGTCGACCTTGTATTTTAGCCGATTTTATACATGGATTTCTTAGGAGAACTTAGTGGCATCGGTAGAACATTTCTTTTTAGGATGCGGTATAACCGTGTTTAGTCTGGGGCTAATAGCGTGCATGGTTCCAGGTAGTTTCAAACGCGGTGTGATAACAATGTTGACAGGAGATGTATGTTTCTTGTTGGCAATTTTGTATCCGCGCTATTTTTCTCAGTTTTCTGTATTTGGGAAAAGTTGGCTTAATTATGAAATGATCGGAATAATAGCAGGGTGTTTGTCAGGAGGCTTGTGGTTACTGCCTGGAGCTTCACGACGATTTTTGCAAAAACGGAATAGAAAAAATTTACGAAATACTTTACAGGCAACAGTTACTCCCTTTGCAAATGAACATGCACCGGCAACGTTATTCTCTTCTGTAAAAAGAGAAAGTAAATCAGAAGAAAAAGAGACTGCCAGTATTACGCTTTTTTCAGCAGTTAAGAGGAAAGATCATCTATGCTGACGGTGTTGGCAACGATGGAGGACGCCTTTGATTTAAGTAGCGAATTAGCAGAGGTGTGGCATGAAGCGGCTGCTTCTTATGGAAAATTTCGCAAGGAAAGTTTTTTAGCCGGAAGGGCTTTGTTGCAACGTTTGATCAGAGTTGACGAACCGAACTTTATTCTGCCGAAAATTGATTTTGATAAAAGAGGTAAACCTTTTTTTTCAAAAAGAGCTGATTGGTATTTCAATATAAGTCATAGTCAGGGAATTATTGCAGTAAGTGTCGGAAAACAGGAACAGGGACTGGATCTGGAAGTTGTAAGAAAGCGACCAATGTTAGAACTGCTCAAACGTAGGGTTTTGTCAGGATCAGAACTTGAATTTTTAAAGAGCAAAACACCTGAGTGTGCAGATGAACTTTTCTTTATGCTTTGGACACTCAGAGAATGTTTGCTTAAATTATCGGGAAGAGGGTTGGGCGGTCTTGAGTCGGTGCGATGTGATCTTGATACTATGACAGCTTGCTGTCCCAATTCTGATGAAGGATTTGTAAAAAGCAGACTGATAACAGAGAGTATATTAGGCAAAAAAGGCGGAAAGTATTGGTTTAGCAGTTTTGTTCCCCTATTTGAGGAAGAGAGACTGTTTGTTCTAGAACATGGCAGGTTAATGTCTAGTGACAATATCCTGCCTGAATTTTGTTTTAAAGTGCAAAAAAGTGTTTAAGAGCTGTAACCTACTTTTACACTGTCTTGACCTGACATTTCACGGATCCCGTCTATGAGTTCATCTGAAGGAATAAATACGTAATTTCCGATAAGATCCATTTTTTTATTTCCAATGGTTAACTTAAGCGAGCACCCTTCCCCTATATCTTGAGGATTTTCAGCATTGCGCTTGCGTGCGGCAAGTTCATCTCTGCTTATGCGGTTGCTTGCCAGCATGTTTTCAATTTTTTCAGCGTTGTCTATAAAAATCTTCTCTGAGAAACACAGTGTTAACGATTTTGCGTTACGTATGCGCAGAGCTTCTAAAGAGGAGAGATCCTGTACGCGGGATTTTATAAGACCGTCTTCTCCTTCTGAAAGCAAAGCAGAAACCACCAAAATCAAAGGTGCATTTTGACCTTCTGCTTCTTGTTTGATGCCACGGCCGCGTTTTGCTTTGTTATGTTTTTCACGCTCTGCAACTATGTCCTCAAAACGTTTGGCAAAGCGGGAAAACAGCGCAATTTCAAAAGTAGAGGTACTGTCATCTAAAGTAATAACGTAAAATTTCGAACCGTCTCCTTTTTTGGATAGTTTGCTTACAATTGAGGTAACAACTCCTGCAAATACCACAGGACGCGGATGAGCCGGAGTTCCTGGTTGCATGTTTTTGAAAGTAAGCCCGCCGCAATAATGTACTAGTTCTGAACGATAAGCATTAATCGGATGACCGGAAAGATATAAACCCAAAAGATTTTTTTCATAGAAGAGTCTGGTTTTTTCACTCCAGTCACGTACCTCAGCGTAATGAGGAGAAGCGCTCTCTGTTGAAGCTGAGAACAAATCAAATTGCCCTGAAGCCTGATCATTTTCTTTTTGAATGGCATATTGCATGGCAGTAGGAATACTGGCCATCATGATCCCGCGTCCTGGTCCAATGCTGTCTAAAGCTCCTGCTTTAATCAATGCTTCAAGCATGCCTTTGGTTATAAAATCTTTGCCTACGCGTGAGACGAAATCAAAAAGATCGCGATAAGGTCCGTGTTTGCTTCGTTCTTCTGCCAGACGATTTACCAGAGGTTCACCTATCCCTTTAATTGCGGCAAAACCGTAAATGATGTCTCCTTGTTCATCCACACCAAAGGCATACTTACCTTTATTGACATCGGGGGGAATAACTTTTACTCCTAAACGATCCGCTTCTGAGATATATGCGATGAGTTTTTCGGTTTTGAGACAGTCTGATGTCATCATGGAAGCTAAAAATTCGGCAGGATAATGTACTTTAAGCGACAATGGCATATGCTGCCGAATGGGACTTGTTGAAACCATATTCGGCAAATTGCTGCACCTGATTGAAAATTTTCATGGCGATGTCAACGTCTTTACCCTTTTTGGCAGCACCGCGTTTGAATACATCTACCTGAGCATCCATTTCTGCCTTGATTTTTTTACCCATGGCTCGGCGCAGAATGTCAGCTCCGCCCAGAGAATAACCTGCCAATACCTGAGCTATCTGCATGACCTGTTCTTGATAAACGATTACTCCGTAGGTAGAGTCCAAAATAGGTTTCAAATCCATATCTTGGAAATCCGGTTGGGGGTAGCATACAGGTTCACGTCCGTGTTTTCGTTCAACAAAGTGATCGACCATACCGGACTTTAAAGGACCTGGGCGGTAAAGGGCTACTAAAGCGATCATGTCATCGATGCGATCCGGCTGCATTTTGCCTATAAGCTGACGCATTCCGGTGCTTTCAAGCTGGAACACTGCGGTGGTTTCACATTGTTGTAACATGCTGTATGACTCAGGATCTTCATAAGGGATCCCTTCGATGAGCAAAGGCTCCAAACCTTGACGTTTGCGTTTGACATCGATCATTGCCTTGGCTTCGTCGATGATGGTCAGGGTAGTAAGGCCCAAAAAGTCGAATTTAACCAATCCGGCGTGCTCAACGTCTTTTTTATCGTATTGTGTGATGGGATTGCGATCAGAATCCAACATTTCCGGTGCAAATTCGGTAATACGTGTAGGTGAAATCACTACACCGGCGGCATGTTTGCCAATGCTGCGGATCACTCCTTCAAGCCTTCGTGAAACATTGACCAGTTCGATATTTTCTTTGTCATCGTTGAGTTTTGCCGTTTCGTAAAAATCACGAAAATCAGGTGACAGCGGTTCACAAGGTTTTCCCTTTTTGTCTATTCCTAAAGCGTCGTTGAAGGTCACACCTGGTTTTTCGGGGATCATCTTGGTAATGCGACGTACCATTCCCAACGGTGTCCCCATGGCGCGACCTGCGCCTTGAATAGCAGCTTTCGGAGCTAAAGTACCAAATGCTGCAATTTGTGATACGGAATCGCGACCGTAGTGATCTACCACGTGTTGCAATGTAAGCGCACGTTTTTTCTGACAAAAATCGATATCGAAATCCGGCATGGAGACTCGCTCCGGATTTAGAAAACGTTCAAACAGCAAGTCAAAACGCATGGGATCAAAATCAGTGATCCGCAGGGCGTATGCTACTAAAGATCCGCCTCCGGATCCTCTTCCAGGACCTACCGGTACACCGTGATCTTTAGACCATTGGATAAATTCCATAACGATGAGGAAATATCCGGGAAAGTCCATCTTGATGATTACGTTTAGTTCAGTTTCCAGTCTTTCTTCATAAGCTGCTCGTTTAGCTTCGCGTTCTTTTTCGTCTGGAAAGAGAAATTTGAGTCGTTTTTCAAGTCCGCGGTGTGCTTCCATGCGCAGGTAGTCAGCCGGGCTTAGTTTGCCTGTATCAAAGTGAGGCAGGCGGGGAATGTCCAATTGAATATCAACGTTGCAACGTTCTGCAATGGCGCGCGTGTTGGCCAAGGCTTCAGGAAGATCTGAAAATAGTTCCCGCATTTCCGCAGGGCTTCTTAAATACTGTTGATCAGAATATTCCCTGATCACATTTTGATCACCGATTTGGACGCCGTTTTGAATGCATACTCTGATCTGATGGATGTATGCATCGGTTAGACCGTCTTCTGGGGTATCCTGCGGGCCGAGCAGGTAACGAGTGTCATTTGATGCAACTGGCGGAATATTGTATTTTAAACACAGATCGAGTGCTAAACACTCAAATGCATTTTCTCCGTTTCTTCCTGTACGCGTAATTTCCAGGCAAAATCTGTTTTCATAATATTTTTTGTAAAAAGCCAGTCTCTCTTCGACACTTTCCATGTCGTCAACTTTCGCGAATGCAGCCAAGTCACCGCGAAATCCGTTTAAAAGAATGAGACCTTCAGAGTATTTTGCCAAATCGTCTAAAGTTGCCTGAACGTCAGCTACATTCGGACTGTCGGTATCAAGCCACGCGCGTGAAAGAATATCGTAAAGATTTTGTTTTCCCACGCGATCCATCGCTAATAAAGTAACCCAAAAAGGTTTGCAGTTTTCGTCGTCACGACGATCAACTACTTTTAAATCGGCTCCCATAATGGGTTTGATACCAGCGCTTTTGCAAGCGTTGTAAAAACGGACGAATCCGGCAAGTGAACACCAATCGGTAACCGCAATAGCAGGAATGCGCAGTTTTGATGCTCTTTTAACTATTGGTCCTACGTTTTCCAAACCGTCGTTGATGGAATAACATGAATGTACGTGTAGCGGAATGTAATCCAAATCTTGTGCGTAAGTGTCCATGGATACCTCGTTCAGAATGGAAAACATTATAGAAATTTGAACGTTCAGATATGTTTTTCTTTGAAATTTTTTATAAAAAAAGCAGACCATATTGGCCTGCTTTTGAGTAAAAAAACTAAATTTACTTTTTATTTCATGCTATTATATGCATTAATCAAACCGTTGGTAGAGCTGTCATGAGAAGATATTTTTTCATCAGATGTAAGCTCGGGAATGATCTTCATTGCCAATTGTTTTCCAAGTTCCACACCGAACTGATCAAAAGTGTAGATGTTGAGAATGGAACCTTGTACAAAGATCTTGTGTTCATACATTGCTACCAACATGCCCAGCATACGAGGAGTGATTTCTTTGACAAGAATTGAGTTGGTAGGACGGTTGCCGCGGAAAACTTTAAAAGGAACTATATCTTTATATACTTTTTCAGATACGCCTTTTGCCTCGAATTCGGCAATAACTTCTTTTTTGCTCTTTCCAAAAGCCAGGGCTTCGGTCTGAGCAAAGAAGTTTGAAATCAATTTTATGTGGTGATCGCCAACGGGATTGTGAGTGATGGCAGGAACTATGAAGTCACAAGGAACTACCTTGGTGCCCTGATGAATGAGTTGATAGAAGGCATGCTGACCGTTGGTGCCTGGTTCACCCCAAATAATGGGACCGGTTTGGTAATCAGTGATTTTCTTGCCGTCACGGTCAACCGATTTGCCGTTTGACTCCATGTTTCCTTGTTGGAAATAAGCAGGGAAACGAGCCATGTATTGGTCGTAAGGCAAAATTGCTTCGGTTTCAAAACCGTAGAAATCGTTATACCAAATTCCTATCAGAGCCAGAAGGACTGAAATATTCTTTTCAAAAGGAGTGTTGCGGAAATATTCGTCATATTCATATCCGCCTTTTAGGAATTGCTCGAAATTGTCGTAACCGCAGGCCAAAGCGATGGACAGACCGATTGCTGACCAAGATGAATAACGACCGCCGACCCAGTCCCAAAACTCGAACATGTTTTGCGGATCTATACCAAATTCGGTTACTGCCTTTGTATTAGTTGATAGTGCTACAAAATGCTTTGCAACGGCTTTTTCATCCTTGGCGCTCTTTAAGAACCAATCACGTGCAGTGTGAGCATTGGTCATGGTCTCCAAAGTTGTGAAAGTCTTAGATGCAATCAAAAACAATGTAGTCTCAGGATTGCATTGCTTGAGAGTCTCAACGATGTGGGTGCCGTCAATGTTGGATACAAAATGGGCTTTGAGTCTGCTGTGGTACGGGGTAAGAGCCATGGTGATCATTACAGGGCCCAAATCTGAACCGCCTATGCCGATGTTGACAATGTCGGTGATCTCTTTACCGGTATAACCTTTCCATTCACCGGAGATCACTTTGTCGCAGAAAGTTTTCATTTTTTCCTGAACTTTCTTTACGTCAGGCATTACATCCTTTCCGTCGACATAAACAGGATTTCCCGAGAAATTACGTAATGCCGTATGCAATACGGCGCGATCTTCTGTTCGGTTGATTTTTTCACCGTTGAACATGGCTTCAATATTGTCTTTGAGTTTGGTTTCTGAGGCCAGTTCTAATAGTAAAGAAAGAGTTTCCTCGTCGACGATGTTTTTGGAGAAATCGACCAGCATATCTCCGTTGGCAGCTGTAAGGTGGAATTTGTCAAAACGAGATTTGTCTTCTTTGAACAGTTCCTTAATGGTTCTGTCTTTGGTGTGCTCGTAATGTTTAGTGAGTTTTTTCCAAGCTTTGGTCTGTGTAGGGTCGATGTTGTGGAACATGCGTTTTCTCCTGAAATCATCTTCATTTATTGAAGCAGGCGCTATTACGCCTTTAGTCAGAGATCATAATACAAGACTTGTGTTAAGTCTCAGAGATATCCGCAAGTTTTGCAATCTGATATACAACAATTATTCGCTCGGAGTAGCACTATACACGTTTGCGTTTTTTGAATTGTTAATTTTGCATAATATTTTGAAAATAAATAACTTTATTGGTAAGTTTGGACAAGAGAATCATTTATTCTTCTGCGCGTGAGATCCGGTTCAAAACTTGGTGCAATTCTTTTGGATACTGAAAGTACTGCTTTTATGCGGGGATCCTGTTCGTTCGTTTTAAGACAGCATAAAGCTACACGGAAATCAGCCCAAGGTAATTCTTTTAAAATAAAAACGTCGTTTTTAAAAGGTGAAATATCGTACACAAGACGGGGAACAACTGAAATTCCAAATCCTAAGGCTGTCAGACTTACTATGCCTTCGTGTCCTGCTACTTCAGAGTATATGTGAGGTCTTATATCCTGAGAAGAAAACCATTTCTCTACTTCATATCGTAATTGTCCGCCTTCGGGCATAACAAAAGGAACTTTATTCAGATCGTATGTTGAGAAATCGTTGCCAGCGCCTTCAAATCGCGGTTTTTTGGGGGCAATTAAAATCAGAGGAAAAGTTACCAAATCTACGTAAGTGATTGTGTCGGATATTTCACTTGGCAAAGCACTGATAGCAAAATCCAAAGATTTCTCCTCTGTAAGGCGTTTTATGGATTCTGCAGGATCACCAGTTTCAATTTTGATTTCGAGATTCGGTGCGGATAAATGCAGTTCGTTAAGCAACCTCGGAATGAACATATAGCAGGCGGTTACCGAACAGAAAATACGTATGGTACCGCTGACTGCATCGGGATCACTGTGTAGTGTATTTTCCAAATCGGCGTATTCGCTTAACGTTTTTCTTGCAAAACGCTCGAATTTACGACCTGACTCTGTTATGAAAATTCCTTTTTTATCTCTTATACACAGCTTGGTTTTCAGCTCTTCCTCGAGCTTATTGAGCGTACGACTTAAGGTTGAAGGACTGACATGACATAACGAGGCGGTCCTGGTCAGATTTGAGGTTTCGCAAAGTCTGAGAAAAGTCGCGGCATCTTTTAAATCTAGCACTTCGGGCAGTCCTTTATGTATAAGAGAATGAGATTGATTGCGTAATCTGCAATACTTAATAAATTATATTCCACTTTCTAAAAAATCTGCTATGATGACTTCACCTTTTTTAAAGGAACAGATTTTTTTGATGGTGAAACTGGAAGGGTTTAAAAATGTCCCAGAATTATTTCAATACTCTTAACCTGCGCCAGAAATTGGCTCAGTTGGGTTGTTGCGAATTGATGGATCGCGCTGAGTTTTCAGACGGTTGCAATTTCCTCAAAGGTAAGAAAGTTGTGATCATAGGTTGCGGTGCACAGGGCCTTAACCAAGGTCTGAATCTGCGTGATTCCGGATTGGATGTTTCCTATGCTTTGCGTCAGGCTGCAATAGATGAAAAGAGAGCATCCTTCAAACGTGCCACTGATAACGGTTTCAAAGTCGGTACCTATGAACAGGTTATCCCTACAGCAGATCTGGTTATAAACCTCACCCCTGATAAGCAGCATGAGAATGTAGTCAATGCAGTGCAACCTCTTATGAAGGCCGGTGCGGCGTTGGGATATTCTCACGGTTTCAACATCGTTGAACTCGGTATGCAGGTTCGCAAAGATTTGACTGTGATCATGGTTGCTCCTAAAGCTCCTGGTACCGAAGTTCGTGAAGAGTATCGCCGCGGATTCGGTGTTCCTATGCTGTTGGCTGTTCACCCTGAAAATGATCCTAATGGTGAAGGCTGGGCTTTTGCCAAGGCATGGGCTGCAGGTTTAGGCGGTGATCGTGCTGGTTGCCTGCGTTCTTCTTTCGTTGCGGAAGTGAAATCCGATCTGATGGGCGAGCAAACCATTTTGTGCGGCGTGTTGCAGGCTGCAACCGTAGTTATGTATGACCGCATGGTTGAATTGGGGATGGATGCTGCTTATGCTTGCAAACTGTTGCAATACGGCTGGGAAACCACTTGTGAAGCATTGAAGCAGGGCGGCATTACCAATATGCTTGATCGTCTGTCCAATCCTGCAAAGATTAAAGCATATTACCTTGCTGAAGAACTCAAGGGTATGTGGAAAGATTTGTATCTTAAGCATATGGATGACATTGAGAGCGGCGAGTTCTCACGTGTCATGATGGAAGATTGGGCTGCAGGCGACATCAAGCTCCATACTTGGAGAGAAAACTTCGCTAAGTGTGCATTCGAGAATGCCCCTAAGTGCGATACCAAGATTTCTGAGCAAGAATATTTCGATAAGAATATTTTGATGATCGCTTTTGCCAAGGCCGGTATCGAATTGGCTTTTGAGACCATGACTAAGTCTGGTATTTATCCTGAATCAGCATATTACGAGTCTCTGCATGAGTTGCCGTTGATTGCAAATACCATCGCTCGTCGCCGTCTCTACGAGATGAATGTGGTTATTTCTGATACTGCTGAATACGGCAATTATCTGTTTGCCAATGCAGCCATACCCATGTTGAAAGACTTTATGGCCAGACAGGGGCTTGATGTAGAGGGTAAAGGTCTTGATGGTGACAACAGCGTTGATAATCTTGAACTCATCAAGATTAATGATGCTATCCGTAATCATCCTATTGAAGTTGTGGGCCGCAAATTGCGTGCTTACATGTCCGATATGAAGGAAATTACCGTAGGTAATAACTGATTTACGGTTATTAAATTTAAAAGGCGTTTACGTAATAAAAGCGTAAGCGCTTTTTTTATGAAATAGATAGTCTGTTGGAAAGAATACATTGCGGATCTATCATCTGCAATCAGGAAGGTTCCCCTGTATTCATGCGACCGAGGGGACGTCGGTGATAAGACTAATCACTGCATTTTATTCAATTCATTTAGTCGTCTGATGGCTTCTGTAACTGAGGCAAGGTTATCTTCCTTAGACGGACCGGGCATTTTACCTAACCGGAACCACTCTATATCATCTTTTGGCAATTCATATAAAAAACGGCTTGGGGTTCCCATTTTTATTTCAGACGTAGGATCCTGAATTCGCATTTTCCGCTGTCTACATAAAAGTATGGTCAGCTCGCGACGGGCACGTGTTATACCGACGTAACAAAGACGACGTTCTTCTTCAATGCCGCCTTCAACATCGATACTGTTGCGATGCGGTAATATTCCTTCTTCAGCTCCTACCAAAAATACATAAGGAAATTCCAACCCCTTTGATGCATGTAAAGTCATCAACTGTACTGCGTCCATTTCTGCATTGTTATCATTATTACGATCCATCATTTCTCTTAATCCGAGTTTGTCTACAGCCTCGATAAAATTAAGAGGTTCTCGATCGTGTCGGCCTGCAATCAGTTCTTCTATCCATTGCATCAAGGAACGTACGCTACGTATTTTAAAGTCTGCAGCTACTTCGCTTTCGTTACTGACTTTTAAATAAGTTTCGTAGTTAATGCGGGTAAGTAAAGTTTTGGCAAGATTAAGATCCTGTTTGGCAATGAGCATTTGTCTTAAGTTGGTAACCAAAATAACGAAATTTCCCACTGCCTGCATTTGTTTGGGAGATAAATCCTTGGTAATGGCGTTGGATAACATGCTGTCGTAAAGGGATTTTCCTGAGGCTTTGGCGTAACCTGAGATCACTCCTATGCTTTCAGCCCCTATTCCCCGACGAGGAACGTTAATGATACGCAGTAATGCCGCATCATCTCTGGGATTGCATAAAACTCGGCACCAAGCCATGATGTCTTTTATTTCTTGTTGCTCAAAAAAACTTGAACCGCCGGTGATCACACATGGAATGTGATTTTCGCGAAAGATTTTTTCTATGGTGCGAGATTGAAAATTACTGCGATAGAGTACGGCATAATCATGGAATGCAGTACGGTGATGATAACGATGTCTAAATAACAATTCGGCAACCCGGCTTGCTTCATCTTCTTCTGTTCCGGTTTCAATGATTTGAATTTTTTCACCGTCTCCCAAAGATGTATGCAGGGTTTTTGTGAAGGTATGTTGGTTGTTTGATATAAGTTCGTTAGCGCAGTGCAGTATGTGTCCCGTTGAGCGGTAATTTTCTTCAAGTTTTATAACTTTCAGATTGGGATAATCTTCAGCAAGCATGCGTATGTTTTCAGGACGAGCGCCGCGCCATGAGTAAATGGACTGATCATCATCGCCTACTACGGTAAAACATTGGTGAGCACCGGTGAGAAGTTTTAGAAGCTGGTACTGATTTTCGTTAGTATCCTGATATTCATCTACCAGCATATAACGGAATTGATTTTGCCATCTTATTTTGAAATTTTCGTCATTCAACAGCTTACTGGTAACTTGATAAATAAGATCTTCAAAATCTACGGCATTACATGCTTGTAAATAGCGTTCATAAAGACCGTAAGCTAAAGCAACCCAGGAACGGTTGCCCGTTTTTGCTAGCTCTTCTGGCGATTTTAATGCAGATTTCCACAGGGAAATTTGTGTTGCAGCCGTCTCAGACAGTGTCTTACAACTTTGTTCGGTCAGCAGTTGAGGAAAATCATCTTTGATGATATCGCCTAAGATTTTTTGCTGATCGTATTGATCAAAAAGTGAAAAATTACGTCCAAGACCGAAGACAGCATGATCTTTTCGAATTATGGAAAGCCCAAGTGAATGAAAAGTGGAAATGGTCAGACGTTTGGCAAGATCACTGCCTAGATCTGTTGCCACGCGTTCGCGCATTTCTGTTGCGGCTTTGTTGGTAAATGTTACTGCACAAATGCTTTCTGGGCTAAAAGCTTTATCGCATACTAGGGAAGTTATTTTTGAAGTAATGACACGAGTTTTCCCAGAGCCGGCCCCTGCCAGTACCAGGCACGGTCCGTCTGTATATGCTACGGCTTCACGCTGCGATTCGTTGAGTTGCATGTCAATTATTGCCGAAACGTAAGAAATTCAATTGTTTACCGTAAGGATCCAACGTGTCACAACAAAAATCGCCGTTACTGTTTAAAGTAATATCGATATTTTGCAGGGCTAAAGCTTCTACATATCGGCTCGCATCCAGATTGCATACAGCTAAAATGGTTTGTCGCAACTCGGAAGCAAATTTACCTAATTTGGCTGCAGTATTTAAGCAAAGATCAAGGGGCATAGCGGTAAGATCCGCAATTACGGTAAAATTGTCGTCTCCTTGAAGTTTACAAGCTGTAAGACCTTTTAATATGTCTTCAGCCGGATTTTCTGAAGACAGTGCCAGTAATTTAGCATTTAGCCAGACGCCGTTTTGAGTGTCATTAGCACTGTCCTGAGGGTGTTTGACTAAAGAGGCCAGATAATTCCATTGCGAAACTGTACCTGCATACACTATATTTCGAACCTGATCATCTATGATCCCGGCAATAAGCCTTCTGGCTGTTTGCGGTCTTAAACACAGTGTATAAAGTGCTGCACTCAACTTAAGATGAGAAAAGTCTTCAGATGTTTGCAGAAATTTCTGCGGCGGAACTTCCCGCGGTAAAGGGGTAAGAGAGTAGGCAAGTAAAGAATCTAACGATGCTAAACGTTCTTTCAGCGTTGCCTTATCTTTCATTAAAGCTTCGTTAATGTCTTTATAGGGAAAACACAAGTTTAAGCGTTTATAAGGCAGTCTTTGTTGGTAAAGTCCTTGTGTCAGTTCGCGGGCAGCATCTTGTCCCGGGGTGTCTTCATCCAAACATATATAGAAGGTACGGCTTTGGTTCATTTCAGGATCATTACTGATTAAATCCAAAAAAGCATGAACGTTACCGCATCCTCCCAAACTTATTGCATGGTAGCCCAAAGTTTCAAGGCTTAAGGCATCCATTTCTCCTTCGGTTATAAAAATAGCTCCTGTTTTATTTAAAGCTTTTTGATTGAAAAATTGGAATCTGCCGTTTTTTCTGAATCTGTCTTTAGATAGAGGATCTGTATTTCTTACTGTATAGCAGGTTTTGGATGTAGGGATCACCAATGCCTGCCAAACCAATTGTGAACCGTATTGATCTGCTCCGGCGACAAAATTGTCGTCATAACCCAGATTAAAACGTTCAGCAACATCATTTGAAATGCCGCGTAATCTTAAATAGTCTGTTTTACCAAGAGCTGCATGACATTTTTGGTAGTAGTCAGAAAAGTCATAAGCAGGGATTTGTTCGTCATCTATATGTTCATAGCGTGGTTTGGGACGATAAACAGAATCAGGATCTGGAGAAAAAGGTGAGAACATGCCTCGGCGCATGGAACCGTTGTTAGGACCAAAACTGAGTCCGGAGGGGCCGAATACGGCATCCTGTACGGTATTTACGTTCTGACCGTCATTTGCAGGAAAGACATCTTGCGACGTATGCAGAGTGGTTTGTACCGGACGCAGGTCAAAAGTTGCATTTTGAGTTTGAAAACTCTTTGGTGAAGGTGATGATGTCATATTTTGTCGATCACCGCCTTCTATTTCGAATCTCGGACTGAGGTTGTCTTCAATAGGGTGAGTAGAGAAAGTGCGTTGCACAGTTGAAGATAGCTTTTTTTTCAGGTATTCCTGCAGAGAATAGGGAACAGGACCTAAAAAGAGTTCGTGTACTTTACAGAACTGGGCAACGTAATCTTGAAGACGATAATGTATTCCGGCAAGAGCGAAAATATCGTAACTGATCCCACATGAGCGGCAGTGTACACACAGATCACGCGGATCATAAATCATACTTAAAGAATGATCACGATGTTCCGGATTAGGGCAAGGGAAAGACGCATCCGGATTTAATCCGTGTTTTTTTAAATAGGCAGGCATTTGCCGTTTAAGAAAATTTTTTGTTTGCTCAAATTCTTGCTCAATCATGATGCGTAATCTGCTTATGATTTGTTGGTTAAGACGAATTTAAAGTTCAGGATCTGCGACGATTTTTTCTATGATCCATGAAGCCATCATGAGACCTGCAGATGCCGTTACCGGCATGGATGCACCGAAAGCTGGAAGATCTCCTGATAAGTATGCCTCTTTATCAGAGTATACAGGCTTCTCAGATGTAAAAACGCAAGGAATATTCATCTTTAACCCGCCTTTGGGGAAACCATACTGTTTTCTAAGGATGGTTCTTAATCTTGAAATAAGAGAGTTGCCTTTTGCCAAAGCAAGATCAGCTATATCCAATTTACGAGGATCTCTTCTTCCTCCAGCGCCTCCTGCGACAATAAAAGAAGCTTGACGTTTGTATAAAAAATCATCGACATAAGCTTTGGCATCGATGTCGTCAATGGCTTCAGCTACGAATTTCGGGCAGTCTTTTAATATTTCGCTGATGTTTTCCGGCGTAAGTTTTTCTCTTAAGACCTCGATTTTTAATTCAGGATTAATATCCAAAAATCTTTTTGCAAGAACATCTACTTTATATAAACCGTCGGTTGAGGTCGCAGTGTGTAATTGACGGTTGGAGTTTGTAAGCTCGATTGTGTCAGAATCGATTAAAGTTAAAGTTCCTATTGCTGTACGGCATATAGATTCCGCAAGCCATGAACCTATACCGCCGACTCCTATTACTAAAACGTGAGCTTTTTGTAGTTTTTGGAAACCTTCTTCGCCGTATACGGCACGGATCCCGCGAAACGATTTTTTGATTTCAAATGACATTTTCTATGCACATCCGATAGTTAGTGAAAGCTAAAGTTCATTTTAGCTTTTTTAACTTGAAAAATGAAATATCGTATGTATAATGTGCGCCAGAACGTTGAGATTTCACAATGATCCCGTAGCTCAGTTGGATAGAGTATCGGTTTCCGAAGCCGGTGGTCATGAGTTCGAATCTCATCGGGATCACCACAATGCGAAAGTGGCGGAATTGGTAGACGCGCTAGCTTCAGGTGCTAGTACCGAGAGGCGTAAGGGTTCGAGTCCCTTCTTTCGCACCATATCATTTTATTTTTATCCCTGCTTGTATAGTCTCATTTGATATTATACTTGTTCACATGAAACCGCGTTTTTAAGCGGTTTGCTTTAGTTATACATATATATTTGTGTAACTTTGATGTATACAGTTTGATAGCGATTCTCGGTAACCAAGAGTCTTTGGTTAGAATATTCAATTTTCTTGTCGAACAAAAAAGAGAACTTCGGGTTTTCACCCGAAGTCCATGTAATGATTTTCAACTTTGCTGAAAATTAAAGATTCAAGGCATTTTTGATGGTAAAGAACATGTCTGACTGGTCGGTTAAGCCCATGACATTGATAGCACCAGGTCCGTAAGCTGCGATCCTAAGCTGTGCACCGGTGTGACCGGTATCGTTTACATCGTTGGAATTGCCATAAGAAATGGACATAGGAGCTCCGTCTTTGGTCATCACAGCCTGAGTGAATCCCGGAGCCTCGGCGTTGGGGTAAACGATTTGAGTCGAATGGGCGTGATCTGCGGTAAGAATGACCAGAGTGTTGCCATCTTTTTTAGCAAAATCCAAGGCAGCCTGTACGGCTTCGTCCATTTGCACGGTTTCTCCGAATTGGGCGCACGGAGTTGATTTATGAGCTTGTTTGTCAATGCAAGCTGACTCAACCTGCAGGAAGAAACCTTTGTCGTTTTGGCTTAGAAGTTCTATAGCCTTTTTAGTCATTTCACCAAGACGAGGTTGCTCAGCAGTGTGCTTGGGATTGGTTTCACACTGTACAGGAGGCTTGTCCAGATTGCCGCGTACGCTAGCCTGAGGTCCGGTCAGAGCGGTGTCCATATTGCCTTCATGGAAAAGGCCTAACAGAGGTTGTTTTTGATTGGCAATTTTGATTTTTGATAACTCTTGTGCAGTGGTAACTACGTTAAAATTCTCGGCTTTTGCCTGTTCGAGCAAAGTTTTTCCGGCATATTTGCCACCTACAGCGGTTTCACCGAAGGTTTTCATACCTCCGCCTAAGGTTACATCCGGTCTGGTAGCGATGAGTTGTTCTGTAATAGATCCCAAACCGCCTTTTTCTAACAGATTAGTAGGGCATTTTTCTGCAGTAGCTTTAGGTCCGTAACATTTTCTGGCGGTAACGTGGGCAATTAAGGCAGCAGGAGTCGCGTCCTGAATTTCAGAAGTGGTTACATCACCTGTGGCAAGTCCTTTGGCTTTGGCAAGTTCAATCAGAGTCTTATGAGGCTTTCCGTTTACATCAACACCTATAGCACCGTTGTAGCTTTTAACGCCAGTTGCCCATTCGGTGGCGGAAGCTGCCGAATCGGTTACATAGTCGGGGAGATGAGTTTTTTTGTCTAATGAATAATGGGTGTATTGCCCGGTGATAGGAAGAGCATCGATCCCAGGAAAAGCGCCGCCGGCACCGTAAGCAAAGTTACGGGCTGCGGTGATTTCTGAATCACCCATGCCGTCGCCGATGAGCAGGATCACGTTTTTTGCGTGAGGTTTGGAGGCAAGTTTAAGTTGCTCTTTATACATTTCGGCCATATTGCCGTGAATACGGGAAGCTCCGCCGACAGCCGTAAGATCACCTTTGGCATTGCGATTGAAAACGTCTCCGTTGGAGCCAGCCAATGCAGGCATGCAAGTGATCAATCCTAGTACAGTGGCAATTGCGGTGATTGTTTGTTTGTGCATTTTTATTCTCCGAATCATGCAAGTTCTTTTTGATTGGCTTCAGAATAAAAATGATGGGTAAAAAAATTGATGTAACAGTGTTAAATCATTGTTAATTTTTTAGTTTTGTAAAAAATAATTATCTCTCAAAGGAATTAAAAACAGTTGAAGATAAATGAGAAAGCACCGCGATTGAACGCGGTGCAATAAGGATGGTTAGTTCAAAAATCCTGAAACTAAGATCACAAAAATAAGTGCAGGGCAAACGAATCTCAATAAGCCGACAAAGATATGAATAGGTTTAAACGTAACGGTCATATGAGAGGTCAATTCAACCCATAGTTTACGAGTAGAAAGTTTCCATCCGACGAACAGGCAAACCATGATGCCGGAGATAGGAAGCATTATCTTGGTGGTTACAGTATCGAGTAAATCGAAGAGATTTAATCCGGCTACAGTAAAGCTACTTAAAACCCCCATTGAAAGAGAGCAAAGGATACCTATTAAAATCACCAAAGAAGTCACTATCTTAGCCGAGCGATGGCGAGTGAATGCAAAGGTTTCTGCTACCCACGCTGTAACCACTTCGTGCAAAAAGATCACGGAAGTAAGCGAAGCCAGCAATAGTAAAGCATAGAAAAGCACAGGGACAAACCACATTAAAAGAGGAGAGTTTGCCAAGGCGTTTCCAAAGACGTTTGGAAGTGCAATAAATACCAAAGAAGCTCCGGCCTGAGGTTCCACTCCGGGAACAGAAAAAACTGCCGGAAAGATGATAAGGCCTGCAATAATTGCGACCATAGTATCCATGAAAGCCACAGAGATTGCATTACGGGAGAGGTTGGCTTCTCGGCGGAAGTAAGAAGCATAAGTGACGATACCCATGCCAAGACTCATAGAGTAGAAACACTGTGAAAGTGCAGCCAACACGGTCGATGGGTGAACATTATCAAAGTTAGGTTTAAGAATAAATTCTATACCTTGTTTGGCTCCAGGCATGTTGAAAGCGAAGGTCATCAGTAAAATTAAAATGATAAACAAAGCCGGCATAAAAATTCTTGAGGAATTTTCGATCCCGCTACGTACTCCTTTGGTGATCACGAAATGGGTAATGCCTATAGTTCCTAAAAGGCAAACTACAGGTTTCCAGGGATCAGTTACGAAATTCTGGAAGTTGTTAACATAGGCTGAAGGATCGCCTGCTGTCACTTGTTCGGCTATTTGTACGAAATTTCCGGCTAAGGCATCGTAAAAATAACAGAGCACCCAACCTGCTACTACGTTGTAGTAACAGATGATAAGAAATGCGATGAGTACAGCCCAAGGGCCTACATATTTCCATTTTGTTCCGGGAGCCAAAATGCCATACGCACTTCCTACGTTGGCACGTGCATGGCGCCCTACCACAAATTCTGCAATCATGATTGGAAGACCGAAACATAATACGCAGGCAAGGTAAATAAGAATAAAGGCTCCGCCTCCGTTTTGCCCGGCTTCCATAGGAAAGCGCCAAATATTGCCAAGTCCTACTGCAGAGCCGGCAGCGGCTAAAACTCCGCCCAATTTAGTGGCAAAACCCGTTCTATGTGAATTGATCATAAAAACTCCTGTCCGTTTGGTTTGAAGGACAGTTGGAAAATTGAAAAAAAAACAGATCACATGCTCCCAAAATTGCAGGGCATGTTTTAAATATCAGGATAATATTTTCGCTATATCAGTTTATAACAACTTGTTATCCCTGATTTTATAAGTTCACAGCCCGAATTCAGGGCGTATCATTTCTACCCATTTTGCAATTCGTGCATCGGTGAGTTCAGGTTGGTTGTCCTCGTCAATTGCCAAACCAACAAAGTGATTCTCATCAAGAAGCGGTAACGGACTTGTGAAATCATAACCTTCCGTAGGCCAAAATCCGACAAATTTAGCGCCGCGGAATTGGAAGGTTTCGTAAAGCATACCCATGCCGTCTAAAAAAGTATCAGGATAACCAATTTGATCTCCAGTGCCGAAGAGAGCAACGGTCTTACCTGAAAAATCCATGGCTTGCAATTTGGGCATAAAGGCATCCCAGTCTTCCTGCAATTCGCCGATGCTCCATGTCGAGGTGCCGATGATTAGTTTTTGGTAATCAGCCATCTGTTCACCGCCTTCGCTGATATCAAAAAGATCGATTTTGTCCTTTCCTAAAGCATTGGCGATTTTTTCTGCGATTATTTTGGTAACGCCGGTATAAGTACCGTAAAAAAGTGCAATTTCTTTCATATAAATTTAAAAAAACATTAAGGATCCTTAAGGATCATTATATATGACTAGTTATTTGAGCTGGTCAAGTAAAAGATAACAATGAGAGCACACACACGTTTGCGGCTTGTTTAAAAATTTCGTGCACTAAAAAAAAGCAAACGGATGAGTTTTTAAAATTTGGCTTAAGTCACATTATTTAATTGAATTTTAATAAAAAGTTTTACTATACTAGAAGAAAAAACGTAGCTTAGGGGACCAAAATGGCTTTGCCGGATATTTCGTCAATGTTAACTGAATTGCCAAACGGCAGATCTGGTGAAAATTGTGAATATGACAGCCTTTATCTTGAGCTTGAAGAGATGGCTGTGCCCGTTGCCGGTCAGGAAATGGGTGAAGAGGTGACCGAAGGTCGCGATGCCGATTTTCATAAACTGCAGCAATCCTGCGAAATATTATGGAAAAAAACGCGGGATTTGAGAGTAGCTGCGTATTTTACGATAGCCGATTTTTGTAACAACGGATTAATAGGATTGGAACAAGGGTTGACTCTTATTAATTACCTTGTTTCGAATATGTGGGATGAAGTTTATCCGCAATTAGATCCAGATGATGACAATGATCCTACTGAAAGGATAAATTCATTGGCAATGATTTCTCCAAAACAGGGGGCGTTTGGAGATCCGATCATGTTTATGAACCATGTTCGAGGTGTAAAACTAACAGACGAATTGCCTTATACCCTGCGTGATTATCTTGTAGCTCAAGGTATTTTGGATAAGAGTGATGACGAGTTAGATGTTGCCCTGATGCAGGCACAAATGCGGGTTTTACCTTATGAAGAAATAGAAGAAAGGTTAAAACTTACCTCGCATATAGAAGAATTGCTCACCGGTATTGCCAAAATTGTCAATGAAAAAGTTGGACAAAACGGTTATCTAAGCTTTGAATCACTTGAAGGAGAATTGAGGCATTTAAAAAAGTTTTATGAGTCTGTGGGCTCACAAATGCACGTTCATTCTGAAATAAAAACAGATGTTGAAGGATCTGTTTTGGATAAAGAAACGCAGGATCAAGATGATAAAAAGGTGTTACAAACGACAGCCAAGATCACTGATGTAGCATCGCTTCAGATTGATAACAGATCCGATGCTTTGGTTCTCATACGTAAATGTTCAGATTATTTTTCAAAGGCAGAACCTACAAGTCCACTGCCTTATCTGTTGAATCGTGCTTTACGTATGGCCGACATGAATTTTGTCGATATTTTGGCTGAAATTGATCAGAATTCGCTTGATAAAGTAAAAGAACAGCTAGGTGTCTTGCCAACTAACAGCTGATAACAATACGATATGTAATAAGTTTAAAACTTAAGGAAAATAGTCGATGGCCAATAACAGTTCTCAGAAATTCATCGCTAAAAACCGAGCACCGCGAGTTCAAGTCGAGTATGACGTGGAACTTTACGGAGCCGAGAAAAAAGTTAATTTACCCTTTGTAATGGGGGTAATGTCGGATCTTTCCGGAAAACCTTCGGAGCCGTTGCCGAGAGTTGAAGAACGTAAGTTCGTAAATATTGATGCAGATAATTTTGATGATCGTATGAAGAGCATCAAACCGCGAGTTGCCTTTCAGGTTCCAAACGTTTTGAACGGAGAGGGAAATCTGTCGGTGGACATGACTTTTGAGAGTATGGAAGATTTTTCTCCTGACAAAGTTGCCGAAAAAGTAGAGGGAGTTAAACAACTCTTGGATGCTCGCAGGCAATTGGCCAATCTTCTGAGTTATATGGACGGAAAAACAGGGGCTGAGGAGCTTATTAGCAAATTGCTCGAAGATCCGGCTTTACTTAAAGCTTTGTCTTCTCAAGCTAAGCAGGAAAATGCCAAAGCTGATCCGAAAAAAGACGAGGAGTAAAAAATGGCTGAACAACTGCAACAAAGCATCCAAAATACCGAAACCATGGAGTTGTCAGATTTTGACAAACTTCTTAATCAAGAATTCAAACCCAAATCAGAGGAAGCTGATCAGGCTGTAAAAGGAGCTGTCAGAACTTTGGTGGGACAAGCTTTGGAACATGCTTCGCTTGTAAGTGACAACGCTGTCAAAACCATCGAAGGTATTATTTCCGAGTTGGACAAAAAGCTAAGCGCTCAGGTTAATGAAATTATTCATCATAAAGATTTTGAAAATCTTGAAAGTGCTTGGCGCGGACTCAACTATTTGGTGACTAATACGGAAACCAGTTCGTCGCTGAAGATCCGCGTGTTGAATATCAGCAAGAAAGATATTCAGAAGTCTTTGAAAAAATTTCGTGGCACTTCTTGGGATCAGAGTCCCTTGTTTAAAGATCTCTATGAGGAAGAATATGGATCGGCAGGTGGTGAACCTTTTGGTGCCATAATCGGTGATTATTATTTCAATCAAACCGCTCCTGATCTTGAAATTTTAAAGGGCATTTCTCAAATTGCGGCAGCAGCCCATGCTCCGTTTATTGCTGCGGCTGATCCTTCAATTTTGAATTTGAGTTCATGGCAAGAACTTTCCAATCCAAGAGATCTCACTAAAATTTTCTCGACACCAGAATATGCCGGATGGAGATCGTTTAGAGAGTCAGAGGACAGCCGTTATGTTGCTTTGACTTTACCTCGCGTGTTAAGCCGCGTTCCGTACGGAGCAAAAACCAGTCCTGTTGAAAATTTTGATTTTGAGGAAGATACCGCAGGTGGAAATTCAGATCGTTATGTGTGGATGAATGCAGCCTATGCAATGGGTGTGAATATCAATCGTTCTTTTGCTGATTATGGCTGGTGTGCGCATATTCGCGGTGTTGAATCAGGCGGTATGGTTGACAATCTTCCTACTCATACTTTCCCGACGGACGATGGTGGCACGGTTATGAAGTGTCCAACGGAAATAGCTATTACCGACAGACGCGAAGCGGAACTTTCGAATAACGGATTCTTACCGCTGTGTTACTGGAAAAATACTGATTATGCCGTCTTTTTGGGCGGGCAAACCGTAAATAAACCTGCAGAATATGACAATCCGGATGCTTCTGCTAATGCAAAGCTTTCGGCGAGACTTCCGTATATTTTCGCAACTTCCCGTTTTGCACATTATTTAAAGTGCATAGTCCGCGATAAAGTCGGATCTTTCAAGGAGCGGGCTGACATGGAGGCTTGGCTTAGCAATTGGATTTCCAATTATGTTACCAGCGATCCAAATGCATCAGATGAGGTAAAAGCTAAATATCCTTTGGCAGAAGCTAAAGTTGTGGTTGAAGATGTAGAAGGAGCTCCCGGTTATTACAATGCAAAGTTTTATTTAAGACCGCATTATCAGCTTGAAGGACTAACTACTTCTTTAAGGCTTACGACGAAAGTTCCCAGCGGATCTAAATAATCGTTAATTTAAAACCGTAACAGAGGAGATGACATTATGGCATCAGATTTCTTCATAAAAATCGACGGCATCGATGGTGAATCAAGCGACAAGGGACATTCCAAGTGGATTGAGGTTCTTGGTTTTGAACATGGTTCTGTGCAAAACATTGGTGTCGGAAGAGCTACCGATGTTTCAGGCCGCGGACAGTTTGTTCCTTTCGTTTTTACTCATTTGGTTGATAAAGCTACCCCTAAACTTCAACAGTTCTGTATGTCAGGTCAGAAAATTGCCAAAGTGCAATTTCAGGTCTGCCGTGCAGTGGCGGGTCTTCAGACTCCTGTCTATGAGATCACCATGGAGAATGTGAAAATCGCCAAAACTCAGGTTAAGAGCGTAAGCAGTTCTGGTAACAGTGCTTCTTTGCTTGATTCATTTGTTGGTGCTGACGGTGTGTATATTCCTACCGAAGCTGTGGAATTAGTACCTGGCAAGATGACGTGGAAAGTTACTGCCATCAAACCTGACAATACCAAGGATGGAGCCGTTGAAGCTTCTTTTAATCAGATAGAAAACGCTTGATCCCTTGTAGTAAAAGGCGTTATTTAGGATCAGGGCGCCGCATATGCGGCGCTTTTTTTAGGGCACAGATTATGTCGTCGGTTTCTTTTAAATCCAGTGACGGTTTTGTTCCGGGACTATGGTCACGTCTTATAAGCGGGAGCACACCCACAAGAGCATTAAATGATCTGGATGCTTTGACAAAGGAGATCACAGCTAATATTGAATCGATTCTCAATTCGCGATCGCGACCTAGTTTTAAGGAGTTAGATGGCGATCCCGCATTGCATTTTAGTGTAATTGGTATGGGAATAGATGATTTTTGCGGGTGTCATCATAATGACAGCACCATTGCCAAGATCAAACAAGAAATGACAGAACAAATAAAACACTTTGAGCCGCGATTGGATCCAGAAAGTCTTGTTGTAAAAGTAAGTGGAGAAAATGAAAATCGTCGCGGAAGTCTGATTATGGAAATTAACGGACGGATCAACGTCAAGCCTTTTGATGAAGATTATATGTGCTGTTATCAACTTGATCTCGAAACAGGGATCCCGATGTTTCGCAAGACTGGTGAGCATACATGAAAAGTAGTTTTCTTGAATATTATCGAGCTAATCTTGAGCATTTACGTGAGCTTTCTGCAGAATTTGCGGAGCAATATCCTAAGATTGCATCCAAACTCAATATTTCTCAGTTACAAGTTCAGGATCCTTTCGTAGAACGTCTGTTGGAAGGAACGGCTTTTCTTGCAGCACGAGTTGAAAAAAAATTTGATGACGGTTTTCCTCAGTTTTTGCAGTCCTTATTGCTAAGGCAGTGCCCGCTGTTGGTGTCCCCAATTCCTGCTGCTACCGTGTTGTATGCAACAAATAAGATAAATAACGATCAATCCTCATCTTTTTCTGTTTCTGATCGTTTTGATGCGTTAACTTCGGCATCTAAGACGCCGGTTAGTTTTTCTCCGCTGTGGAATGAATCAATATTGCCTGGTGAAGTAAAAAACGTAAGCTATGTAATTTCGGTTGCAAATGAACTTCCTTATGCTGATTTAGCTCTTGCTGAAAGTAAGTCTGCATTGTGTGTTGATTTAAGTTTTACTTCAGTTATGAGTGCGGCTGTTTCTGACGATTTGTGTTTTTTCTTAAATATGCCTGATTCTGATGCTTCAATGACTATAGAAGCATTAGAACAAGGATTGACAGCTATATATTTAAAATCCGGGGACGAATACCTTCGTGTTGATGGTATAAAGCCTATGCTCAGGATCCTTTCTGAAGAAAAAAATCTTTTGGAAAGAGCTGTTAAAACTTTGCCGGGGCTGGCGTCTTTATATCTTTTCTTTTGTTACCCCTTTTTCTTTCGTTTTGTGCGTTTTCCCGGATTAGGGACCAAAATTCGTTTTTTTAATAAGACGGATTTAAGAATGGTGATGGTTTTTGATCGTCAGCTGAAATTTAATCGGGCCTTAAGAAATGACAGTTGGCTTCTAAATGCAGTGGCAGTGATAAACCTGTTCCAAAAACGCAGTGACCGATCCTCAGTCAGCGGTGCGCATGAGAGTTTGTGTTCTTTAGATCGTATGAAACCGTTAGATTATGAGGTTTTTTCTATAGATTCGGTAGAACTTTATAATCGCAACAATCGCCAAACTGCAAATGCTTTGCCGTTTTATTCTTCATCTTCTTCTATAGATAACGAAGCTGCGGCAGTGTTTTTTTCACAAAAAAGAAAAGAGCGCTTGAACGGGTTGTATCGCAAGCGCAGTTCATATACTAAAACAGAAATGTATTTAGCTTTTTCTGGGGATCGTTTCAACGCGGATCCCTCAGATTTTTTTGAGTATACAGCGGTATGTTGGGCGTCAAATGCTGATTTAAGTGCATTCGTAAGATCTGATGCTGTGTTTAAACAACGCGGAAGTGAAGTATCTTTTAAAGCTGTTGTACCGGTGACTCGCCCCGGTATGCCATTGTTGATGCGCGGTAATAAGGAAGGATTTGCCGGACTTTCATACGTGATGATGAATTTGTCTTCGCTTATGTATCAGGACGGAGAAAGGGGAAAAGCAGTATTAAGACAGATGATAGGAGCTTTTTATCCTGGAGATAGCGACGAAAAAAGTCTTTTACAAAATGCTGTAGCAGGATTCAAGTCTGAAAAAAGAGTTTTTCGCTTTGTACAACGCGGCAGTGTTTTTTATGAGCAAGGATATAAGTTGAAGGTGATCCTGGATGAGAAGGAACTTACGGGCATGGGGGTATACCTGTTTGCTTCTGTTTTCAGACATTTGATCACGAATTTTTGTTCTATTAACCTCTTGGTCGAACTTGAGGTTTGGGGACTTCACAGAGGACTTATTGCCAGGTGGGAACAAAACCTTTAGTGATCCGCAAGATCTTGAAGAATTTTAGGATCGGATCTGAGAGTGATTTTATCGAATTGGTTCGATCTTTTGACAGGGCTTGTGCTGGACGCAGTGCTACCGGGTGGGCTGATTCATGTGTTGACGAAACTTTGCGTTTTGGCCAACGCCCGTCCATGAGTTCTTCGGCAAGGAATGTAGCAGGTGTAACAGAATCTCACAATGCTTCAGGTAGTGCTTTTATAGAAGTATACACGCCGGGGCTTTGCGGAGTCGACGGTCCCATGCCGCTTGACATTACAGGACAGGTTATAAGTCAGTCGCGTAATAATTATGATTATGCTTTGCAACGTTTTTTGGATATCGTTAACCACCGTTTTATTTCCTTTTATTACAGAGCTTACGCACAGCACAGTACATCGATAAGCTTTGATCGTCATTCATTAGATCTCCCCAGAAGATTGCAACGTTCGTTGTCAGGTGCAGACGGGCAAGGAGCTATGAATTTACCGCCTTTTGCTGCAGAAGCTTTTTCTCCTTATACCTCCTGTGGAAACATAGGAAAAAAATCTTTGGCGATGGTCCTTGAATCTTTTTTTGGGTTTGAAATCAAAGTTTGTGATCGAATTTTTAATAAAAATATTATTCCTAAAAAATTCAGATGCATACTGGGAAGAGGAGTAAAACT
>CALBLB010000070.1 GCA_937896115.1 uncultured Succinatimonas sp. | reverse complement strand
TCTTTTTCGCTACCCGAGTTTAGTGTGATATAAAAACTTGCTAAATTCGAGTTACCTATAAAAAACCGGATCACCAGGATCCGGCTTTTTTAAATCTCACGTTTAATCCGCGCGATTTCTGAGGATCGGAGGCAATTCATCCCATAACCCGGAAGGATCATCATCTGCATTGCTACCGTTTCCTACCGGAACTTCGGCCGGCTGACGCACTTCAGGCTCTACGGTTCTTGCCGTAAAGTTTGCAACCGAAGACGGGATCGAGGTATTGCCGAATTCAGCATTTTCCGTACGTTGCTGAGGTTGTGTTCCCTGTCCGACACTGAAGGACACCTGCCCTTTGGATGCAGATTCAGTACCGAATCCCGGACGCACTCCGCTGTAAGTGTGATAAAAACCGTTCTGCTTGACACCGGATCGTACTCCGTCATTGCCGCGTAAAGCGGCAGTTTCGGCTGCCACCGTATCTGCAGTACTTATTCCGGTGATGAGAATAGTAACCGACACCTGATCCTCAGGCATGGTATCGTCAAAAGTAAGGCCGAACTTACAATCAGCTTCGGTATCAGCATAGGCCTGAACCGCTGAATTAACCTGTTCAAACTTAAGGATCGGGAAGTTAGGGTTGGTACGTACCATAACCAAAAGACCGGCAGCCGACTGAATGTCCACAGGTTCAATAAGAGGAGAGTGAATTGCACGCTCTACGGCATCTTCCACGAAGTTGGCTCCCTCGCCTACACCGGTACCGATCATGGCATGACCGCGTCCGCGCATTACCGTCTTGACATCGGCAAAATCCACATTGATAAAGCTTGGATTGGTGATGGAATCAGTAATTCCTCTTACGGCATTGAGCAATACATCGTCAGCTTCGTTAAAAGCATTAACGATGGAAATATTGGCTCCCAGATTTTTCAAAAGTTTGTCGTTGTCAACAACTATCAGTGAATCAACATGTTTGGAAAGCTCGGTAATACCGGATTCGGCATTTACCATGCGGCGTTTTCCTTCGTAACGGAAAGGCTTGGTAACCACCGCGACGATCAACACGTCTTCCTTGGCTTCCTTTGCTATTTCTGCAATGATCGGAGCTGCACCGGTACCGGTTCCGCCGCCCATGCCGGCGGTAATAAAGACCATATCGGAACCTTTGAGCAATTTCTTGATGTCGTCGCGGGATTCCTCAGCTGCTTTGCGTCCTTTGTTCGGATCACAACCGGCTCCTAAACCTCCGGTAAGCTTCACACCTATCTGAACTTTAACCGAGGCTCTGCTTTTACCGAGAACCTGAGCGTCGGTGTTGATGGCAATAAATTCAACTCCGCTCATATTCTCATTGATCATGTGATTCAGACTGTTGCAGCCGCCACCGCCAATACCTAACACACGGATCTTGCAGCCAGTGGTCTGCTGAATTCCAGATTCCGGATTGTCATTGGAAACGGACTCTACATGAAAATCACTCATTTTGTTACTCTCAAAAAAAACCGACGGCGCTTAGATGCAAACACGTTTTTAAACTATTACGACAATAATGGTTCTAAATTATACGCAAAAAAAACACAAAAAAGCAGAGCTGTCTCGCACTACTTGAGATCCTCGTCTATACAAACCGAAAGGTCCGGGCCGATCTCAAAATCAAAAGAGCTCAATTAGTACAAGGACAATTATAAAATTTTCTGAAAACTGCTTATCAGTTTTTTGGAAACGCTATTTCCCGGTTAAGCAAAATTATCGTTCCACCATTGAGAAAATTTTCCACGCCAATTCGTTGGATTGGTATCCTCTTTCTCAAAATTTTGCAACTCTTTAGTATCGCGGCTGCAAGTTCTGGCCATTCCGACAAGCACGGCATGCTCAGGAGAATCAATTCTTACATGATCCGCAGGATCTACTAAAACGCCTCTTGGGAGACCTACGCTGATTTTAACCGCGGCAGGATTACCGTTACCGTTTATAAACGGAGCCAACTTTTCTATGCCGCGAGTTTTGGCTACTCCTCCGGTTATGACAAATCCTGCAGATAAGGTAAGTTGCAAACTGCTGTTGCGACCTTCATTGAGCAAACGCCCTATTCTGTCCGATACCATTCTGAAGATTTCGCTGAATTGCCGGTTGATATAAGTAGCCAACGTTACCATACCGACCTGTACTTCAGTACTGCTTTCAACATCATTTTGTCTGACCGTGATCACCAAAGAACGCTCTTCTTCAGTCAATGCATCAGGAGTCGCACATCCGTACTGTATCTTCAATTGTTCGGCAGTGTCCCTTGGCAAACCGAAACATTTTGAAATGTACTGAGTGATCATCTCACCGCCTCTGTCTATTCCGAAAGTAAGCAATAACTTTCGTCCGGCATAAACGGCGACACTGGTAGATCCTCCGCCAGTGTCGCCGTTTATGCCGGACGAAAGTTA
>CALBLB010000069.1 GCA_937896115.1 uncultured Succinatimonas sp. | reverse complement strand
TGATCTTAAGAACATGATCGGGAACATGTAGTTCTACTTTTGATTTTTTCTTAGGATAACTGGGATTTCAAAATCAGCGAACTGTCAGGTTTTACTTTGTCCAAAACAGCCAGAGTGATCCTGAATTCTCATCAATATTGCCTGCCGCCTGAACTCATAGGACATAAATTGCAGATGGAGCAAAAGGCAGAGCAAGTAGTGTTTTATGAAGGAGGTCGTTATATCTGTGCCTATAAACGTCAGGACGTTGTAAGCGGTATTTCAACTAAAAAAGATTATGTCCCCAATCACCAGATGTTTGCCGAAGTACTTCTGGCAACCCCGAATGCGATGCTGTTGGAGTGGGCAGGAGCCATAGGACCTAATACCTTGGAGCGGGTAAAAGAACTCCTTGGTACCAAGCACAATATAGACAGATCCCGCCGGGCACTGAAGCTTCTTAGGTTATGTAATGACTATACCGCATGGTACAAGTGCTTTGATGAATTTCTGGAAAGTAAGCGTAATGAGGAAAGCGTTTCCAAAATTTCCACCGATTGGAAAAGCGTTACCAAGCCCGATACCAACATCAAAGATCCAGTCTACAACTTCGATTATCTGTTCAATCTGATGAAAAAGCATTTAGAAGGCAGTGAAGAGCCGTTGCATTGGAATAAACCGGATCTCAAACAAACAAGACCTAAGGGCCGGGTGTTTATGCACTATCAGTCCGCAATCAAAGATCCTGACAGGATCGCTACCCACAACACCGAGCAGATCTGCAGCAAAGACATTGATCAGATCAAAGATAAGGAGTAAGCCATGAATTTAAAGGTAAAAGAAGCAATGATGCAACTCAACATGCGCTTTGCTGTTGAAGCATATGAAGCACTGGATCATGATCAAAAATTACTGGCATCCATAACACTTGACGATGCTTTGGAAAGCATATTAAGTTCCGAAATCAACGGACGTGATCGCAGACGTCAGGCCATGCTGTTAAAGACAGCAAAGATCCCTTTATCGGCAACGCTGAATGATCTTAGCTACGATGCAGAGCGCGGCAATGATTTTAGTAAATTTATGTCGATGGCCGTTACCATGCAATGGATGGAGAATGGTGAAAATATCTGCATATACGGGGCAGCCGGTACCGGGAAATCATGGGTGGCATCGGCATTAGCCAGAGAAACGGCCGTTCGCGGTAGAAGTGTGATGTATTGGAATGCAGCAGATCTGGCGGCTACACTGGTGGAGCGCAAGCATGACAGTAACAGCTCTTATCAGCGTTTTAGAAAAGCAATTAAGAGCAGAAAGCTGTTGATCATCGATGACTTCTGTCTCAAAGCGCCTAATGAAGAGGAGCAGGCGGTACTGTTTGATTTATTAAATGATCGCACCGGACGGTTTTCAACCTTAGTTACGTCTCAAAAAGATCGCAATATGTGGATTGAAAACATGGGAGCCACTCCGTTGGCAGAATCTATTGCCGAACGCCTTACAGCCAATGCATGGGAGTTAACTTTAAGAGGCAACTCCAGACGACATACCCTAAAATAAGGTTTTGTACCCAGTCTTAAATGAGCCCGGCATATGTCGGGCTTTATTATGTCTGCTCCCCACACACTGTAACGTAATGCACTGTAATTACAGTGTCAAAAATTACAGTGTCAGGATTACAGTATTATGAAAATAATATTCAAGTTCTACAAGGAAGCATAACTCATGAAACAGATTGCAACTGAAGAAAATGTAAAAAAAGCCTATAAGCAACTTAAGGATGCCGGCTCTGAAATTACTGTAGGCAGTATCAGAAAAATTTTGGGCGGCGGCTCTAACGGTACCATTTTACAAATTTTACACACCATCGAAGAAGAGAACGCCGAGACCGTGATCTGCTCACGAGATCCCGATGAAGATCGTATTATCAAAGAAGATGCCATTCCGTTGGTAGCAGAGCTGTATCGTAAATGTAAAAAACGTGCCGAGGAATTGGCAAAGGCTCAATACCGCGATTTGGCCGCAGCCGATGAAGAAATAAGCAACAAAATACAACGCCTGGATGAAATAGAAGAGCAGGCAAAATGCCGCATCGACGCGGCAGAAGCCAAGATGCAAATAGCAATTACCAATGCAGAAACGGCAAACGTAAAAATCAAAGCATTGGAACAAACGCTAAAGGGAAAAAACAACGAGATTGCAGAGCTAAAGCAACAAATAAAGAAGATGCAACAAATACAACAACAGCAAAACCTCACCAATAACCTGCTTAAAGAAGTACTGAGTCAGTTACAAAGATAGTTGCAAATAACGGAGCGTCTGAATTTCTGTTTACTGTAAAAATCGAAATTTTTAGCTGTCAAAATTACAGTGTTGTTACAGTTGCAAAAACACACTGTAATGCAAATTCGCTTTACCCATTACCATAGGATCGATGCCTT
>CALBLB010000068.1 GCA_937896115.1 uncultured Succinatimonas sp. | reverse complement strand
TTTTAAAGAGACATCCTGAATTGCAGGGGAATTTTGCATAGCAGAACTTATAGCCTAAGTTATTGAAAAGAAGCAACGCAAGTAAGCTCCCGTTATGAATGACGTATTGAATTCATATGATCTGTTCTTTTAGGACGAGAAAAAAACGGCTTAACTATATCAATCGTCACCTGGATATTTCTGCTTTAAAAATCAGTCATAAATAATTCTAAAAAAGGACTCTTCAAGTATAAAACATATGTTTAGCGCAGGAAAAGAAAATAACTTCTTACTTTTGTAAAAAGTTATCTGTAAAACAGTAAATGCAGATCACTCTAAATAAAAATTCTAAAATGCATCTTTTTTAAAAAAGAAATTTAAACATCTGCATTAATATGACTTCAATTCGCACACTGTTTTATTCATTACCAATGATATTAAATCTATTTTTAATAGTATGAACACATTTGAACTAAGACAATATTCACTGCTTTTTTTAACTGCAGTGATCTGGGGCAGCGGATTCATAGGACAAAAACTCGGTATGGATCATGTAAGCCCTTATACCTTTACTTTCATGCGTACCTTTATAGGCGGTGTTTTTCTTATTCCGGTAATAATTTTTATAAAAAAAAGAGCAAAAGCCCGAAGGATCCACCTGAGAAAAAGTTCCCCAAAAGCTCTGTTTTGGGGATCTTTTTTCTGCGGTTTGTGTCTCATTGCTGCAGAAAGTTTTCAGCAATTCGGACTTCAGCACACCGACGTTTCCAAAGCAAGTTTCATCACTTCGCTCTACGTGATCTTCGTTCCCATTATCAGTGTGTTTTTAGGGCAAAAACCATCTTTAAAAACAGTTATATGTGTAATTTTAGCTGCGGTCGGTCTTTACCTTTTATGCATTAAGAACAGTCTTACCCTTGAATTCGGAGATCTGCTGGTACTCATCTGTGCGCTGATCTTTGCCGTGCATATTCTGGTCATCGCTTATTTCGTACAACGTTGCGACGGTGTGGAATTATCCTGCGGACAATTCTTTGTAGCCTCTTTTTTAGGACTTCTAATGATGCTGTTTACAGGATGTGACAGCTTGGAAAACTTTCTTGCAGCAGCTCCTGCTTTCATATATTGCGGGATCATGTCCAACGGGGTTGCATACACTTTGCAAATAGTGGGACAACGCGGAGTAAATGCCGTGATCGCAACCATCATTCTCTCACTTGAATCAGTAATGGGTACGATATTCGGGGTACTGCTTTTAGGAGATCATTTAAGCTCAAGACAGCTTACAGGTTGCATATTAATGTTCGCTGCCGTAGTTTTTTCACAGATCCCGGTAAAAACGTTGCTGTGTCATCTGAGTCTGGTCAAGCGCAAGCAAGGTTTAAATGATAAAATATAGCGTTAATTTAAATTTTTATATCAAGATTTTTTGAGGTCAGCAATGAGCGAAGCCAAAACTTATTTGGTTACCAACGCACTGCCTTATGCCAATGGTCCTATCCATTTAGGACATATGCTTGAGCACATTCAGTCCGATATCTGGGTGCGTTTTCAGCGTGCCGTAGGCAATAAGGTGTTTTACGTCTGCGGCGATGACTGTCACGGTACTCCGGTAATGATCAAAGCCCACCAATTGGGCATTACCCCAGAACAGATGATCGAACAGACCTCCAAGTCCCACTACGAGGATCTGCAGGGCTTTTTAGTACACTACGACAATTACTACCGCACTCACTCAAAAGAAAACGAAGAAATTTCAAGTGAAATGTATAAAAAAGCCTTTGAAAAAGGTTTTATCATCACCAAGAAAATTTCTCAGCTTTATGATCCTGAAAAACAGATGTTCCTTCCGGATCGTTTCGTAAAAGGAACCTGTCCTCGTTGCGGCGCTAAAGATCAGTACGGTGACAATTGTGAAGTCTGCGGTGCAACCTATGAACCGACAGAACTTAAAGATGCTTACTCGACCGTATCTGGTGCCAAACCTGAATTACGCGAAAGCCTGCACTATTTCTTTGATCTGCCCAAAGCTCACGACTTTTTACACGCTTTTATCAAAGACTCAGGCGTGATCCAAAAAGAAATGTCCAATAAACTTGAAGAATGGTTCAAGGCAGGACTCAA
>CALBLB010000067.1 GCA_937896115.1 uncultured Succinatimonas sp. | reverse complement strand
AAATCGTCGTCGATGTTGCTGTTTTCTTCCCCTTTAAAACATTCCTTAGATTGTTTTGCTACGGCCTTTCCGTTTGCAAGTAAAATTCCGCCTAAAAGTTTTGACAGTTCAAACACAGCCTTTGCCTGTGTTTTTTTGTCTGAAGTATCAAAACTTAATTTTGCATATCCCTTGCCTAAAAAAGCCGAAACCACGCCTTGCGTACGACGCATTTTGGCTTCGATTACGGAACAATCCTGATAATCTAAACTCACCGCAGGCAACGGCAATTTAATAGTCTTCATATTCAAAATTACCTATAAAATCATGCTTGTTCTTCAGTTCTGAGGTTTTTAGGCTCAGGGTGGGACTGACGCAACAACAACGCAAGTCCCCATAACATGATCTGAGGGCCTGCAGGACGGTCACCGTTGATGACAATGCGATTAAAACCGTAAACAAGCAAGGCTATGGCGGCAACGCGTGTAAAGAAAACCGGCTCGGTATGATTGAAAAAGCTTTTTATACGTCCTACGACACGACGGGCCGAATCATTAAGGTTATCACCTACCGTCAATGCAGACGTCGGGATCAGTGTTTCTTCTTGCACGGCGTGCTTTCCTGCAATTTCATGCGACAAAGCATCAAATAACGCATTGATATTACGTTCACTTTGGGTATAACAGACGGTTACTGATCCGGTGATCGGGCTTACACGCACATAATGAATTCCGGGAAAACGCCCTAAAATTTTCTCAAGTTCCAAACAAGCATCGGTGTTACCTTTCAATGCTTTGCAGATATAACGCCGCCTTCCCTTAATTCTGTGGGCTATCACCATGCCTTCATTGTCAAAAAGTTTTTGTTTTAAATATCTTCCGGCAGATATTCCAGTTTGAAAACCAATCATGAAGTTACCCTTCCTGTATTTAACGTGGGTTAAGCGTTAATCTTGGCTCTGGCACCACGCAGCAATTGATCAAAAAAAGATCCGGGAATGATCCTTTGCGGATCATAGTGAATGGTCACACTTCCCGTTACCCTGTTTACCTTCCATTCCGTGATTTCATCGATACTTTTCAAGTTATCGCATATACTCAAGTAAATTTCGTCGTCATGTTTGATTTTGTCATAAATCACTCTGATCCTGCCCTCGTTAACATGTGCAACTTTTACCTGACTCAACAGGAATTTTGCCTGCATGGATTTGGGGACAAACGCAGAAAGAACAGATTCAAGCATGATAATAAACCTTTATAAAATATACGCGTAAGTCTTAACTAACTTGAAATTTTACACTAAAACACTAATCAATTGCTTTTCTTAGCAAAGATCTTCAATGAGAATTTATATAATGTGCTGATGTGCATTCTAGTTTAAATTTTTCCAGTTGGTATATGCTAATTTTATAATATTTATCAAAACGTTATGTTATACAATGCTAACTTAGCGGACATAGGTTACATATTCTTTTGAATTT
>CALBLB010000066.1 GCA_937896115.1 uncultured Succinatimonas sp. | reverse complement strand
AATTACAGCCATTGAAGGATCGGCGTGTTTAGGCAAGACCAAACCCAGTTCGCGAAAGCGTGAGGCAAATGACGAAGGATCTATGGTTTTCATTACTTCAAGAGCCGGAAGATTTAAAGAGTAGGCAAGAGCGGTTTCTGCAGTGATTTTTCCTAAGAATTTGCCGGAAAAATTGCGAGGAGACCAGTTGCCGAAAAAACTTTTTTCATCAGACAAGATGGTTTTGGGATGTAATAAGTGCTGCTCAAAGGCAATGGCATAAGCAAAAGGTTTTAAGGCTGATCCAGGAGATCTTATGGCATGAGCAAGCGGCAGCTGAGAGTCTTCTGGAACGGCCGCACCCAAATATCCGGCAATTTCATGTTTGCTTCTGTCGATAACTACGGCGGCAGCGGTAAGCTCCCGAGGATGATTTTGTTTAAAAATTTTTCCCTGAATTTGCAATAAATTCTGAATGCGACTATCCAGCGTGGTGATCAGCTGATCGTGGCCTGAAGCAAGCAATTTTAGTGACAATCCGCGTTCATTGGCGGCAATCGGCAGTAATTTGTGCGGAATAGATTCATGCTCAACTGCCGAAGCCGTAAAACTTGAGAGCACCCCCTGGGCTTTTGCTAGTCTTAAAACATCCTGAATATGTTTTGCGGCATTGTTTGGATAGCGATCCGGTCTTATACGCTCTGGGGATCTTGGCAAGGCTACTAATAAAGCGGCTTCTTTTGGGGTCAGATGAGAGGGATCGTGACCGAACCAACGTAAAGATGCAGCTTTTACTCCTTCCGTATCGGCACCGAAGGGGGCTCTCGTGAGCCAAATCTCCAGGACTTTGTCGCGTCCGTAAACGCACCGAGACTTTCTTTTATTTTTTGTAAAAATGTACGCGGGCGTCGGTTAAGAGAGCGCACGGCTTGCATGGCCAGAGTAGAACCTCCCGATACTATCCTGCCTGCCTTAAGATCCGATAATAAAGCACGGGCAAGGGCTATGGGATCGACTCCTAAATGTGAATAAAAACGCTTGTCTTCTGATGCAATCAGCATTTTTAAAAACAGCGGATCCACATCGTCGATTGTTGTAGGCAGACGGATCCTGCCGTCACGATTTTTAGCAACGAAAAAAATCTCTTTATTGTTTAAACTTATGCTGCCTGAACAATCGTCGTCAAGATCAGGACAAGCCCACCAAAAAGCCGAAGCGACCGCTATTGCCATCAGTAGCAAGACGAAAACAAATTTCTTAATATGAGTCTTAATAAAGATTTTGCTAACCAAGTTAAAAACCCCGGCCGGTATTTGCCCCTGACAGTTTGTCAGTTTATCAAATGCTGAGGACAACAGACGGCCTAAGATTTTCTGAAAGTTGGTACGCGATCTTGCTTTTAAACAGCAAAAACGCAAATAATCAGGAGTTTTATTTTTTCAGAAGTTAACAAGTTTTTTTAGAAAAAAAACTTGTTAGAGCAAGATAATTTTGTTTTATACAACAGTGCTCCTGTATACTTTTAACCCGTCGCTATTTTGACAGCGACTATGTTTTAAATTGAGTTTTTTTATGAGTAATTTAAATGATTTTCTGAAGCGAAAAAATATAGAAATTTCGCTGCATCGTTACGGTATAGAAGCTTTGGGAGCGATGGCCTCCGGTCTTTTCTGTTCATTGCTTATAGGTACCATTATGAGTACGCTCGGCAAACAGTTGGGAATTGAGATCTTAGTTGATGTAGGCGGTTACGCAGCTAAGATGTCGGGACCTGCCATGGCCGTAGCCATAGGATATGCATTAAAATGCCCTCCTTTGGTACTTTTCTCGATGACTGTAGTCGGTGCCGCTGCTAACGGTTTGGGCGGAGCAGGCGGTCCTTTGGCTGTACTTATAATCGCTATTATTGCTGCAGAATGCGGTAAAGCCGTATCCAAGGAAACTCGCGTGGATATTTTGGTAACTCCCTTTGTTACCGTGTTTGCCGGCGTTGCTTTATCCTTACTTATAGCACCTCCTATTGGCAAAGCTGCGGCATCTGCAGGACAACTCATCATGTTCGCAACCGAATTGCAACCTTTTGCCATGGGCATTTTAGTGTCAGTCATCGTCGGAATTTGTCTTACTTTGCCTATTTCATCTGCTGCCATATGCGCAGCTTTGGGTTTGACCGGACTTGCTGGCGGTGCCGCCGTTGCCGGCTGTTGTGCTCAGATGGTTGGTTTTGCTGTGATCTCTTATAAAGAGAACGGGGTAGGCGGCTTGGTATCGCAGGGGATCGGTACCTCAATGTTACAGATGGGAAATATAGTAAGAAATCCTCGCGTGTGGATCGCTCCTATCGTGACCTCTGCGATCACCGGGCCTTTGGCAACTTGCGTCTTCGGATTGCAAATGAACGGACCTGCGGTATCCTCCGGCATGGGAACATGCGGCTTGGTAGGACAACTTGGAGTATATGCAGGATGGATTTCCGATGTTGCCTCAGGCAATAAAGAAGCTATTACTGCTTTTGATTGGACCGCTTTAATCATGATCTCGTTTGTTCTGCCTGCGCTGATCACTCCCGTGATCCATGCTTTCGTGCGTAAGGCCGGATGGGTAAAAGACGGAGATCTGACTTTGATCAGAAATTAGTTTTATTAAAAAAACTCGGCTGGCTGCAAACAGCCGAGTTAGCCTTCTTTATTGAAGACTAAGGCAAATAGAGTGCGATGCAACGGAGAGAATATGTCTGAATTGATAAAAGCATTGCCTTTGGGGGTACAAGATTTTAGTGAATTAAGAAGGAGTGATTTTCTTTACTTAGATAAAACAGCACTTATTTACGAACTGGCAGTTACTACCAAAAAATATTTTCTCTCCCGTCCCCGCCGCTTTGGCAAAACTCTGCTTTTAAGTACCTTTGAATCGCTGTTTAAATACGGACTAAGAGATTTCACAGGCCTTGCCATAGAAAAACTTTGGACTGATAAGCAAACTTATCCTGTCATCAGGCTTGATTTTACCGCTTGTGCAAAATTTCAAGGGCTCGACGATTTCTTAAATAAATTCAGAAGTCTTTTATACAGCTGTGCAAGCGATGCAGGATTAACCTTACATGAGCCTGACGGTAAGGGGATCAATACTTTGGTCGATCAGTTTGAAAGTTTGCTAAGAGACAGAGCAACTCAAGATCCTGTTATTCTCATCGATGAATATGATGCACCGGTAAATTACTGTCTTGATGATCAGGTACTGTGCAAGCAAGTAAGCAATGAGCTTTCATCTTTCTATGCCATGCCCAATCAGACCGGATATCTCACCATTAAAGAGGCCAAAGTTGAAGCTGATCCCGTGGTGCTTAATTACCCCGATCACGAAGTCTCCAAATCCATGGCTCAGCTGTTTACCGAAAAAGTCTTCTCAGGACA
>CALBLB010000065.1 GCA_937896115.1 uncultured Succinatimonas sp. | reverse complement strand
TCAGCTCCCATAAGACGCATGCGAAATACATTGGGCTTTTGGCGCTCGGTATCTTTAACGCCCATATAAATACAGCATTTAAATCCCAAAAGGGCACAGATAAGTGCGGTAGCCACACCGTGCTGACCGGCTCCGGTTTCTGCAATGATACGGGTTTTACCCATGCGTTTTGCCAAAAGCGCCTGACCTAAAACCTGATTGGTTTTATGGGCTCCTCCGTGCAACAAGTCCTCACGCTTTAGATAAATCTTGGTTTTGGTGCCTGCAGTTAAATTGCGACACAAGGTAAGCGGGGTAGGGCGACCTGCATATTTATTTAAAAGATCGCTAAGTTCTTTTTTGAATGCAGGATCTTGTCTTGCTTCTACAAAGGTTTTTTCCAGCTGATCCAAAGCGGGGATCAGAACTTCAGGTACATATTGTCCGCCGTATTTTCCAAAAAACGGATTCAAAATGGTCATGTTTCTTTCCTCTTAAATAAAATCGTGGATGATCTGCAATGCTTTTTTAACAAGCAGCGGATCTTTTATGCCTTTTTGACTTTCCAAAGCTGAATTCATGTCAACTCCCAAAAAGCCCTGTGACAAAGCTTCATTAAGGTTGTCACAGCCTATGCCGCCTGAGAGCAAAGTTTTGTCGCGCGCTATGAAAGCGGGGATGTCGTTCCAGTTAAACGTAGTCCCGGAGCCTGGGGTTCCTGAATCCAAAATCATCAGATCGCATAAAGGTGCGTAGGTTTCATAAGCTTTAAAATCTTCACTTTTACGTACGCACAGTGCTTTGATGATCTTAATTTCTGGCAGAGCTTCACGCAGTTTGGCAATGACATCGGGACTTTCGTGCCCGTGTAATTGTACGTAGGATGCTTTGCATGTTTTTACCGCGTTAACCATCTCTTCAAGCGGCGCATCTACAAAGACTGCGGCAATTTTGATGCGGCCTTGGGCCAACTCTCCGAGTTTTTTAGCCTGTTCAAGGCTGATACAACGGGGATTTTTTACAGAAAATAAGACCAGCGATCGCCGCGTGTCCTTCAATAGCAGCCGTAAGCGCATCTTCTGTGGTTATGCCGCACACTTTATTCGTGCCGTAAAGCATGGAATCGGCGCTGAAGAATAAATCCTCTGAGCCTGACAGCGATGAACCTATGAGAAAACTTCTTATGGGTTTTAAAAAAAGCAGATCCTGATGTGAGGCTATGCCCGACTCAGATACCACCGTAGTGTCATGCAACAAGGGAGCTAACCTTTTGGCGTTGTTGAGATCTATCTTCAACACCCGCAGATCGCGGTTGTTGATCCCAACTATCGGAAGATTATGTTCGGCAGCAAAAAGCGCGTCATCTTCGCTGTCTACCTCGCAGAGAACTTCAAGTCCCAAGGCTACGGCCTTTTGATAAAGCTCTAAAAAACGTTGCCTGGTAAGCATGCTCAGCATCAGCAATACGGCATCGGCACCGGCACTTACGGCTTTTAACAGCTGTTTTTCATCGATGATGAAATCCTTGCAGATAACCGGTAAAGAGGTCCGCGCCCTTACATAACTTAGGTAATCAAGAGATCCTTTGAAGAAATGTTCTTCGCAAAGAACGGAAATGGCAGAAGCTCTGCTTTCATAGCAGGAAAGCAATCTGTCCAAATTGAAATCTTTGCAAAAATCCCCGAGGGTGGGGGACGATTTTTTACACTCCAAGATGAAAGTACGACCCTTTCCCGCAGTCAGAGCTTTTTTTAAGGAGCGAAAAGACTGACTGCGTTTTGGCAGGGCACTTACATCCAGGTTAAGAACATCCGGTACTTTGGCATTTACTATGGTAGCTAATACCGTACCTTCGATACTCTTAAGATTCAGTCCCGGAAAAGCGCGGGCTTCAGATGTCAGCTGTTGCGGCTTGAGCATGAATATTCCTCTTTATTTGTTTTGAGAGGTGGCACAAACTTCATGGAGTTTTTTGAGGGCTTGTCCGCTCTTTAGGCAAGCTCTGGCAGCAAGATAACCTTCTTTTAAGGAGGTAAATTTGCCTGCAAGATAAAGCATGGCGGCGGCATTGGCTGCAACTACTGCCTGTACGGCCTCAGAGCCTGAACCGCCTAAGATCTCCACAGCTACTTTAGCGTTGTACTGAGCATCGCCGCCTTCAAGCATCTTTTGATCGAATTTACCTTCGATGCCGAAATCGTCGTTGGTAAGCTCGTAACTTTCTATGCTGCCGTCTTCATGCAATTCGGCTACCTTGGTGGTACCGAAACAGGAGATCTCGTCCATGCCGTTACCGTTTATAACCATGGCGCGTTTGACTCCGGTTAAATACAAAGCTTTGGCCAAAGTTTCAAGCAAAGCAGGATCGTAACAGCCTAAAAGCTCGTAATCGACGCGGGCGGGGTTGGTAAGAGGTCCTAGGATATTGAAAATGGTGCTGGTGCCGAGGGCTTTTCTTACGGGACCTGCAAAACGCATACCCTTGTGGTAGGACTGGGCAAAGAAGAAAGCAAAACCGTTTTGCTCCAAGTTTTTAAGCGTAAGTGCTTTGTTGCATCTTATGTCGTAGCCTAAGGCGGTTAGTACGTCGGAAGCCCCTGATTTTGAAGAGACTGCGGTGTTGCCGTGCTTGGCTACATGCAATCCCATAGCCGCACATACAATGCCTGCCATGGTGGAGATATTGACGGTGCTTAAGCAATCACCGCCGGTACCGACGATCTCACCTACTTTGATATCGTGATTGCGTTCAAAGGGCTCAGCAGCCTCGATCATGGCAGAGGCTGCACCGCCTATTTCATCTGCGGTATAACCGTTCATCTTCAGAGCAGTCAGAAGAGAACTTAAAACTACTGGATCCATTTTTCCTGAGAAGATATCGGCAAAGACTTTTTTGGTTTCCTTGTCGTT
>CALBLB010000064.1 GCA_937896115.1 uncultured Succinatimonas sp. | reverse complement strand
CTCTTCCGATCTCCAAGCAAGGTAGAGATTCAAAATTCCAAGCTATTTTACCTTTACGTGGAAAAATTCTTAACGTAGAAAAAGCCAGATTTGATCGCATGCTTCAATCACAGCAAATAGGTACTCTGGTTACTGCACTCGGTTGTGGTATTGGCAAGGAAGAATATAATCCTGACAAATTCCGTTATCACAACGTGATCATAATGACAGATGCCGACGTCGACGGAGCCCACATCAGAATACTGTTACTGACATTTTTCTACCGTCACATGCCTGAGCTTATAGAACGCGGTTATGTATATGTAGCTCAACCGCCTCTTTATAAATATGTCAAAAATAAAGGTAAAAAAAATCAAGCTGTAAGCTATGTTTTAAGTGACAAAGAAGCTTTACAGTATCATACCAATATGGCCTTGAATGCAGGTGCATTGTACGTTACCCCTGATACCGCACCGATTGCGGGAATACCTTTGGAACAATTATTCAACGACTACAACCGTGTTCAAACCCGTATGCCTAAACTTACCCAAAAGCTTGAAAAGCATGTGGTAACCGAACTTATGTACACAAATCTGCTTTCAGACGAGGACACAACGTCTGAAGAAAAAGTAAAAACCTGGGCAGAAGCGTTTGCAAAAAAACTTCCTTCAAATATCTCTGAAGGCGTATTTTTCAGGGGAGAAGTACGTCACGACGCAGTTGCCAACCGCTACTACCCCGTGATTATTCAACACATCCACGGAATTGACTATACGAACGAGCTTACACCTACTTTCTTCCAATCTGCCGATTACCAATTGATAAAGGCAATGAATCAAAAAGTAAATAATCTGATTGAAGAAGGCGGTTATGTTCAGATAGGCTCTGAAAAGATCAAAGTAAAAAATTTTGATGAAGCCTATCATATTATGATGGATAAGGGATTTGCTGAAGTAAAGGTGCAACGTTACAAAGGTCTTGGCGAAATGAATGCTCCTGAGCTTTCTGAAACTACCATGAATCCGGATACGAGATCTTTACTCAAAGTCCATCTTACCGATGCAATGGAAGCTGACAGACTGTTCACAGAACTAATGGGGGACAATGTGGATAATCGTAAGGTCTTTATTACCGAAAATGCGGCCAAAGCTAATCTTGATGTTTAGAGTAGGAAATTAAATTTTCTCAAGATAGCTACTAAATAAACAGGCGCCATTAATTTGATATTGACCTAATTAATGGCGTCAGAGTAGAATACACCGGATTATGTACAGCCATAGTATTCGATTGTCTTCCAATCCAATCTTTTGTCTGTATACACAAAAACAGTTTGCTGAAGATTCAGCTCGTGCCGATTCTGATCCATGAATTGGTGAATACAACAAATAATGCAGATTTTTCTGCTTTTTTAATAACAGGCGGTTGTACCGTCGTTGGAGATCACAAATGAAGCGTACTTTCCAGCCTAACGTGAATAAGCGCAAACACACCCATGGCTTCCGCATCCGTATGCGTACTGCAGACGGTCGTAAGGTCCTTTCCCGTCGTCGTGCCAAGGGTC
>CALBLB010000063.1 GCA_937896115.1 uncultured Succinatimonas sp. | reverse complement strand
TAATAACCGTTGCTCCAGGCTTTGGCCAAAGGTACATCATATGCATCGATAAGCACGATCACTTTAATACCGTGATGCTGATGAAGCCATTGCGTAAGATACCAAAGGGATCCGCTTAAAATGTCTAAATTTTCCTCTGCCCTTAAGAAATTCAAATCAAGAAAACAGTCAAGGATCTTTTTTTGCTCGTTAGTAAGATGGACACTTTCCTTTAAATAAATAAGGTTTTTATCTACATAAGCACAAAGTACTTGGGCAAGCTTCTTGTAGGCTGTCTTAAAATCTGGACCTTCTACCTGCTTAAGACTTAACGAGATCACGGGAAATTTTCCCATATAGCGCTCGCAAAAAGCCTCTTTTATCTTGTCCTCTTCAGGATTTCCATCGCGTTTTAAAATCCAGGTATCTGCAAAGAGTTTTTTTGGTAAGGAGAGATCTTCAGGATCTTTGCAATTCAAAGCTAAAAAAGACTCAAACATGCTCATGGTAAGCGTTTTACCAAAGCAACGCGGTCTGATGACAAGCTGCACAAAGGTTTGGCTGTCGGCAAATACTTTCTTTAAAAGCTTGGTCTTATCGACGTAATAGCAACCGTGTTCAATAAGATCTCTGAAGTTCTCAGCACCTACGCCCGTTTTCTTTCTCATAATTTATTGCTCATCCTGGTGGCGATACTTATCAATGCAATTCCCGTCGGTATCTTTCCAATACATCCAACCGTTACAGGCAGCTCCGGTTATAAAACTTGCGCAGGCTGAAGGCGAGTCTAATTCAATCTCCTCTAGCAATTTCTCATTCTCCAATGAAGCTCGGTTTCTTGCCTTATCAATATTGGGAGAAAGCCCTATACCGCTTTCAGTAGCAACATCACTACCCTTTAGCAAAATGAATTTGTGCCTTTGCTTGTCATAACGCATTTTTCCTTTTAACATCCTGTTATCGAGGCGTTTTATCTTTCTTGAAAAGGTGTATATACCATCCGGCAGACAATCAGCAAAAATTTGCTCTTCATCATCGCTTTGATCCAGTTCCGTTTCTGAGCCGGAAATGAGATCTAACCCCAAAACATCAAGCATGTGATAAATTTCATCGAGATAATCATCACAATTACACTGATCATCATCGTTTGCCGTATCAGAATTGGTCGTCTTGGTGGTGTTATAAAATCTCTTAACTTCGTTAATTCTTTGATTTAAAGAGTTTTCAAGATATTGAATGGTTCCGTCATTGAAAAATGATCTTTCCTTAAATTGAGTAAGTACGAAACAATACGACCAACAAGCGTTTTTATCCTCATGAGCAGTAGGGCGAAGCTTTATCGAGTTCTTTGATTTACCGACATAAACGGTATCCTTGCCTTCTTTATTTTTTCCAAGCAGGATATATACGATGAAATGATTGGAAATGATGAACCCGGGATCATTTTTCTTTAAAGCATCATAAGGCAACTTATACAGCAAAATCGTGCTGTTGGGTTTGGACATTTCAACGGCACGTCCGTTTAATTTGATGATGTAACGACTGATCATGAATCCCTGCCTCAAAAATAAACGGTACAAGTTTCACAGTTGCCATGCTTACCAGTCTAACGCAAGGACTATTTAAATTACATGAAACGTGTCAAATCAA
>CALBLB010000062.1 GCA_937896115.1 uncultured Succinatimonas sp. | reverse complement strand
CCTATTACGTTATAGCGAAAAGAGATCACTTTGATTATCCGCAGTAATTTAAAAAAATCCTCATTTGAAAATTTTCTTTTTGCCGCCAACAACAGAGGATAAGGTTGTCGTACCCCAAATAGTTTGAGCTCTCCTAGTTCTTTACTTTCCTGCATCGACAGCGCACTGCTCTCAGGATCAATTAAGCCAAGATAATTATCGAGATCTTCTTCCATCTTCCTAAGCAATGAAAAGACCTCTTTAGGAGAGGAAATATTTTTTCTCAAGTTTTTAAATAAATCTACATGTCGTGAGAATTTATGCCTGCTGTTCCAATGCGCACGCAGAAAACTGGGAAATTTCTCATCTTGCAGTCTGCTTACAATTTGATCCCAACGCTCTTCCAGAGTTTTTAGTTCATATTCATTATCGCTTTGATCTAAAACATAAAACAGATAGTTTTTTAACAGATCGGTTGATGACAATTGCACACTGGGTGAATTTAAGGTCTCAAAAACTCTGTATGCATTTAATTCGTCATTAACCGTGATCACGGTGAAAAACAGTCTGTCACACACCTGCTCTACCAATGATGCGATCTCTTTTCCCTGTTTATCAACAGGATAATCTTTAAGATAAACGGCAATACTGTTGAAAAAAAATTCAAAGCTTTTGCGCAAAAGATGCTCGGAGCTTCTTAAGTTTCTTTGCGGCAAATGAGTTAAGGGAACCAGATAATTTTTAAAATACCCGTCATTGTTACTGTTTAAACTGAGTTTTGTATGTGAAATTAAGGTTACCGGATCTAAGTAACCTATATAGGTCTGTCTTAACTGAGCTGCTCTTTGAAGGTTATTCTCTGAATCAAAACCGCCTTCTGCCAAGTTTTTTAAATGTTTAAGACAGGCTAATATCAGCAATGAAAGCGAAGTCAGTCTCTGCTGTCCGTCGATGATGGTAAAAACTTTGTCATCAGCGCTTTGTAAAACCAAATACCCCATATAGTGTGAAGTTTCTTCAGGATCTAAAAGCACCAATTTAATATCCGCCCACAGATCCTCCCACTGCTCAAGATCCCAACTGTAATCTCTTTGAAATCTTGAAACCTGATAAAAACAGCCGTTTCCAAGCAACTTCCTTAAAGTATCATTTTCTGTTTTAAATCCGGTATTGAGCATGCTCTCTCCTTGAGAGATCTGTCTTATCTTCAAAAAATTCAAATCAATATAGAACTTTGATCTATATGTTTTTTGTGAAGAAATGATCAAACTTAACCTAAGAAATGACCTATACTTTTTAAGTTGCTTTTAAACACTAAAACATCAAGCTTGCAATCTTCTGCATATAGAGCATATATCGAACTTGGCTTTGAGAAGTTTGCAAGGTTTTTACACAGAATATTACGATAAATCTCAGGATAAAGCATATGGGTAAGTCTTCTCAAAAGAATGCCGAATATTATTTGAAAAGACTGCGTGATCTGCCTCAGCTCTTTATTCATGATGCCCGCATGCTTGCCGACGAAGTTCTGTCAAGACGTATTCTCACCTTAAATGTCGGGCAAATCATCGGGGCTTTGCATCTTGAATGCAGTAAAGAAGATTATGACGAAGATCCGCAAAGACATTTGGGAGATCTCCTAGCCCTGCTTGAGCATTTCGGCATGAAAACGGCTCCCTGCTCAATACCGTCGGATCTTGGATTTGCTGAACCTGTTTACCTGACCTCCAAACCAAATCTTGCTTGCGACGAAGACATTGCTGCCGTAGCCGATATTGTCAAACAGGGAAGAGCCCCTTCTGCAAAAGACTACCGGCACATCCTCAACACCAATGAAAAGATGGCCAACTACAACGTAATGTTGCGGGTAATTGAAGCTTTGTTTGTGATCTGTCGAGGTAATCTCAACGCCCAGCAAAGCTCTTATTTAGATGAGTTGCTCTCAACCTTAAAACTGCCGTCAGAAGGTCTTGCCTATTTAAGAAGCTGTTTTACCTATGTATCGCAATACCGTTGTTTAAGTTGTGACTATACGAAGGAAAAATACTGTTATAAAGCTTTAGATAAAGAGAAAACAGAAAGGATCTGCCTGTATCTTGCCAAAACTGCAGCGCTGTCGGGAACACCTATAGCCATAGATCCTATTTTTCCGTATCAGGAGCTTTTACACAGTTTTTATCTAAAAGAAGCCCCGTCAATAAAAAAATCCGCAGCATTTTTTGACGAGCCGCTCCCGTTGTCAAATGCATCTCAAACTGCAAGACGAAAAAAAACTCCCAAAGCCCGTGACGGAGCCGATATACCGGCAGGAGAAGACAAAACAGCTCTTGATGATGCTCTGGGAACAGACAAGTTGCTTTTGTTTTTGGAAAGAAACACTTTTTTGCCCAAAAAACTGATCGCTTTTTTAAAACCTTTCTTTTCCCGTCAAAATGTGAATTTTCTAACCGGACTTCAGCAGATCTCAAATTTAAAATTCACCAGCATAAGCGGTTTATCCGGGCAGCAAAATGCCTTTTTTATCAATTCCAAAGAATTTAAAACTTCGGTTTATTGGCCGTACAGTCCTTATTGTGCAGACGATCCTCTGAAATTTCTTACCAAAAGTCCGAAAGGAGCCTCGTACCTTGCCTGGTTACACGGAAAAGCTTTAGGTCCGGATATTCACGGCGTCCGTAACAATGATCTGAATTTCTTTTACTGCTGGAACTTTTTTGCCGCACTGATCCTCATGCCGCTTAAAGGAACGATCACTAAAACAAATCTGGACTTTGCCAAAAATGCTTTGAAAGAGAGCTACCAAAATGCCGATGACGAGCAAAAACTTTATTTAGAACGTATCTATGCCCTGCATTGCCTGATGTTTGTCAAAGATCAGTACTCCTTAACCGATGACGAAATACTGTTACAGGCTTTGGGCAACTGTAACGAGATGTTAAATCTTTACTTAAGTTGCCGTATGCTTGAGTGTGCTTCCGCGCAGGATTTTTCAGAGCAAAACGAGACTTTGCTAAAAATTGCCTTCTTCAGAGCTTTTTTACGTCCCGATGCCTGCAGGATCATGGCAGTGCGCAAACTGCGGTTAAAAAAACACCTGAGCGCAGTTTGCCTTAAAAGAGTACTTACGCTTATAAACACAGATTGCGTCTTAAAAAATGTAAATATGGCTGTTGAAGAGCCGTCCAAGAAAACTGCTTCGATACAGGTAAAATGCCTGCCGCTTTTTTTATGCAGTCATGCTTTTTTAAAAGCTTTGCTGACGGCTCTTTTAAACAACCAAAATCTAAATGCTCTCTCAGGTGTAAAGATAACTTTTCAGGGATCTGACTGCGTAAAATCAGTTTCAGGGAAGAGCCTTTTATCCCATCTTACCGAACTCATCTATCTTAGTACACTGCACTCAGGATCTCACGACACTTTGGCAGCACTGCTTGCTGACAATTGCCCTCAAAAAGATCTTGATATGATCAGAGCTCAGCTTGCCGGCAAAAAATACTGCAATCTTGCCGATTTACAAAGACAAACCCGCTTTTGCGCCTCTGAAAATGAAGATGCCCTGCTGTGCCTTGAAGAAGGCATAAAAAAATGCGGTTTGTTATCCTCACCGCTTGAATGGCTGCTTCCCCCCATGTTAAGAAGGGAATTTCAGGAATTCACTTTGGTAGAATTTCCCGTTGCGTGCCTTAGTGATGAAAATTTCATGCAGAAACTGGGGGCTGCCCAGCTTGCAATCATCACCGTACGTACGGTTTTTCCCAATGCTCAGGATGCAGCCTACCTTGCCTCAATGCTTTGTCCTGACGATCAGGCCCAAAAAAAATCTTGCGAAATTTTCTTGAAAATCGTTGAAGATCAGGCAAGACTTATCAAACCTTTTACCGACTTCGTCTTCAAAAGACTGTATGAGTCAGTGCGCAGTGATGACATGTTCGTACTTTACGGCAATTATTTAAAATCACTGGTAAAACAGGCACAAAACTCCGTATTTGCTCATTATGCTTCAAAAAGATACGAACGCGTGCTCGAACTCATGCATCTGCGCATGAGCACCGCTGCTGAGATCAAAAATAATCCTGCTTTAAAACAGTCAATTCCTACTTTTAATCACGCACTCATACAATCAAAGATCAAAGAAAGTCGTGAAGTTGAAAGCGTGATCAGTTCTTTAAGAGAAGATGAAGATCTTGAAGAAACACCTGTCGCCGCATTAAAGCTAGAGCCTGAAGCTTTGCCTGGCAAAGTAAACGTTGAAAAAGCCGCGGCAAATGAGGCTGTTGATGCAGCAAGCCGTGACAATCACAGTGATCTTGCTGCCAATGCGCTGTCACTAATTGAGGCCGTCAGAGCACAAAAAGCCGATGTAATGGGAATGGATGAATTTAACGGGTTATGTTTAAGCCTTGGGTTCATGTCAGGTGACGCCGCCGTTGAAGAACTCAACGATTACTGTTATGAGCACTTTGACGAAGCGCTTTTTGACAGTGCCCCGGAAGAAGGAGCCGTCTACATTACTTTGGATCTGCTCTCTAATTTTTAAGCAGCAAATTACTGCCGGCAATTTTGATTGCAAAAACGCGAGTTCACCGTCTATTTGCCAACCGTCACGATTTGAGCAAAAAAATATTCATTTAAAAACAAAGCATTAAACAAAACGTGATAAAAGCTAATAATTAATCTTGTTAAAACGTGATAAAACATCCGTAATAAATTGTATAAAACGTGAAATTTCTTTAATTAAAGTTTGCGTAAAACGTGAATTCACCGTTTTACTTCTTGGCATGCTGATCACAAACCATGTTTCGAAAAATTGAAGCACTGCTTATGCAGTGGAAAAATAACCCAAGCAAAAAAGCCTTGTTAGTCACGGGAGCAAGGCAAATTGGCAAGACCTACAGCATACGCAAATTCGGGCAGGAGCATTACCGCTCTTTTGTCGAAATAAATTTCATCACTACCCCGTCTGCAAAAGAGATCTTTTCAGGAGATTTAAACGCAGACGTGATCATCATGAATTTGACGGCATATCTTGGAAAAAGCCTGATCCCGGGGGAGACTTTGATTTTTTTTGATGAGATCCAAGAATGCCCGAATGCCAGGACGGCAATTAAGTTTTTAGTAGAAGACGGTCGTTTTGATTATGTAAGCTCAGGCTCTTTACTCGGAGTAAATTACCAAGCCGTTCCTTCATATCCCGTAGGCTATGAAGAGATCTTAAGAATGTACCCCATGGATTTTGAAGAGTTTGCACTTGCCAACGGCTTGCGCAACGAAACTCTTGGGTATTTAAAAAAATGTTATGACACTACCGAGCCTGTAACCGCGTCTATTCACAAAACCATGACTGATCTCTTCAAATATTATGTGATAGTAGGAGGGATGCCCGCCGTAGTTAAAACTTTCATAACTACCCATGACATAGGCAAAGTGGTGGCGGTACAAAAAGATATACTTTCTCAATACCGACAGGACATAACCAAATACAGCCAAAGCGGCAAAGAGAAAATCTCCAGGATCTTTGATCGCATTCCTTCTCAACTTGACGAGAAAAATCGCCGCTTCAAACTTTCCTCAATAGAGAAAAATGCCAGATTAAGGGAATACGAAGATGCATTCGTATGGTTGCAGGATGCAGGTGTCGCCCTGCCTTGTTTTAACCTTAGCGAGCCTAAAATTCCGTTGAAAATTAATGAGCAGAGCAGACTGTTTAAACTTTTTATGTCCGACTGCGGTTTGCTGTGCGCCATGGGACTTGAAAACGTGCAATTTGACATTCTGCAGGGAAATTTATCCGTAAACATGGGATCAATTCTTGAAAACGTCTTTGCACAACAATTAAGCGCCAACGGCTTTGCTTTAAGATATCTGAACAAAAGCAAAGTAGGAGAACTCGACTTCGTAGTGCAATTTGCAAATAAAGTCATAGCCTTGGAAATAAAATCAAGAAAAGACTACCGCAGTCACGCCGCTTTAGATCATGCTTTGAAGGTTAATGCCTGGAATTTAGAGCAGGGAATGGTGTTTTGCGGCGGCAATTTGGAACGAAGCGGGAAAATACTCTACCTGCCTTGGTATATGGTGATGTTCTTCAAAAAACCTTCGCTAAGCGCGCTTAAGGTAGAGTTAAATTTGAATGTCTGAAAACTTAAAGATGACAATTCACCTGCAAGGGCGCCCCTAACTCACTAAAACATTTGTCCAAGGTCCCAAGACGGGTACTTTTACGCGGATTTACCGCACTGCTGATTTCTGTTTTGGTTAACCCAAGACGGCGTCCGAGTTCGTTTTCCGATACGGCTTTGCTTATCAACAAATTGCGCAGCATCAACTTTAAAGCTGCATCTGGTCCGATATCCAGGATCTCGTCAAAATCCTCAACATTTTGTGCACCTGCAAACAATTTGCGTTCCAAATAATCAGCCGCAGACTTGTCAAAGACGAGCTCCCTTGCCATGAAACTGGCTTTATCCTTAGTATCGGCGCAAGTCACCCCTACTCCGAAAACGTATATATCATAGGCTTTCGCATTCTCATCAAAAACATATTTGATCCTATAGAGCCTGTAATTTTTCATGTCCATAGTCACAACTTCCCCGTTTCAACCCCCAACTGATAAGCTTTTTCCGCATTTTTCACAACGGACTCATTACTTGTTTAAATCGCCGATTTAAAACTATTTAGCCTCATTCTGATCTGAATTTCCCATCAGCTCACCGGGAGCTTTAAGCCTAAATTGCTCCACTACCGACTCAATAACCCCGTCGCAAGTCATGGTAGTAATTTTATCTCCTTGGCTGATCTCATTTACCAAAGCAACATGCCCCCTTTCATTGAAAGTAATGCTGTAACCACGGGTTAATACCGCCAGAGGATTTAAGGCACACAAAGAAGCACTGCTTTTTTCAAGACGAGTCTCCATTTGCTGGACTCTGTCTTCAACCCCGCAATTATTAAGTCTTGAACAAAGAAGTTCAAACTTTGCTTTTACATCACTGCTGTTTTTTTCAACGGCAAGATCCAATCTGTGTACAAGATCGTAAAGGCAGGTATGCTCCTTTAAGACTTTCTGCATGGGATCATTTGCCGCCAAACGCCTTTGCAAATCGAACAGTCTTGATTTTTTTCCACCTTCAAGAGCATTTAACGCAGAGCCTGAGCGCAACAGTAAAGATTGCAGCAAATCGTAACGCCTTTGCAATTCATGCTGAGGGCATCCTGATTGAAGTCTATGGATCAAATGCTCAGCACGCATCGTTAAAGGATCGATAATTCTCCCCAAAGCATCGGACATACGCAAAAGCATATTGTCGCAAAAAGCTTTTAATTCATCCTTAACATGCGGACTTACAAGCTCTGCTGCAGCCGTAGGGGTGGCAGCCCGTACGTCGGCGGCAAAGTCGGTCAAAGCTACGTCAGGCTCATGACCTACTGCGGAAATTATGGGGATCTTCGAATGTGCAACGGCTCTGGTAAAAGTTTCATCGGAAAAAGGTAAGAGATCCTCAAAAGATCCTCCGCCGCGGCCTATGATCAAAATATCGCAACCGTATGCCGTACCGGCTTCGGCATTGGCCTGAGTCAAAGCTGAAATAAGACTTTTGGCAGCCCCATCTCCCTGCACTTTGGCATTGTAGACGCGCAGTTCGATGCCGCTGCATCTTCTTTGCAAGGTCATGGCAATA
>CALBLB010000061.1 GCA_937896115.1 uncultured Succinatimonas sp. | reverse complement strand
TACTGCAATGGCTGCCTGATAATCTCCTTCCCTCTCGTAAACCTTTAACAGCAAATTTGCACTTTCCAGACGTTGTCTTGGTATATTAATCAGAGTTTTTAGTAACTCTTCTGCCTGATTAAAAACCCCGGCATTTAAAAAATCTCTTGATAATTCAAGTGAAGCCAGCTCTTTTTCGGCATCATCTAAAGTTTCATCTGTAGCCATGCGTTCGTGCAGGGCAATGGCTTTGTCAAATTCACCTCTTTGTCTTAAAAGATTTCCCAAAGCCAAACGACTTTCGAAAGTAGGATCGGTCCCGTTTAAATAAGCAATAAACTTATCTACCGCTTTTTCTTGGTTGTTGCTGAAGAGATATTCAACGCCTCTTAGGTAAGTGGCATTATGTTTATTTTTGTCATTAAGTTTCTTTGAACGCAAGGAATTGCGTCCCATGTAATAACCGTACGCTGCCGCCAAGGGCAAAAGCAGAAACAGCAACTCCAGCATAACGTTATTTTTCTAAAGATTGGGTTGATGAATCTGCAAGATCATTTTCTTTTAAGACTTTACGTAACTGAGCTCTTGCCTGTCTTGCTTGCCGCCAATATTTAAAGCACATTAAAAATGACATATAAAGTCCCAATATAAGACCGAAAATCACTCCTATGATCAGGATCAAACCAAGCGGTATTTGTGCTTTTACAAAAAGAAAATCAAAATCTACTGCTGTTTCGTTAAAAGCACCGAGAGCAAGACCTATTGCAAATAAAACCAAAAGGATCGCAGCATACAGCCACTTTTTCAGCATAAAAAACTCCGTCAATCCTCTGCTTAAAAAAAAGAGCGAGCAAGCTTTACCTATACGAATTCATAATACCACAGCTAAAGCTTACTCGCGGTGCCGCGATCTTAAGAGAAAAACGACCAAAATCAAACTGAAGCAAATAAATCAGTCTGTTTTGCCTCGTCGTTTTCTTCTTGTTGCTTTGGCTTATCGTTTTGAGGACGACTGTGATAATCGACTCTCTGTCTTAATTCGACTCCCGGTTTAAAGTGGACGACTCTGCGACGCTCTAAAGAAACCTGCTCACCGGTTTTAGGATTATGAGCAATTCTTGGTTCGCGGACCCTGATCTCAAAACTGCCGAATCCGCGGATCTCGATACGTTCACCGTACGACAAGGTTTCAATCAGAGTTTCAAATATTTCCCTTACAGCTGCATCAACATCTTTGGGATTAGTATGAAAAAACTTGCGCGTAAGCGCATCGATGAGATCGGCTCGTGTCATAAAATGTGCTCCAATCTTGCTGAAACAAAATCAACGGACAAAGTCCTATGAATTTAAACGTTTGCATATATGCCCGCTTAGTTTTCGGGCACCCTATTGCCTACGATTTTTCTTTGCGTTGATTTTAAGCAACTTTTCACAAAATGAGCAAGATAAATACTCTAAAATGTGCGCAAAGCTTGGTTTTTCAAGAGCTGTTGCTCTTAATAAAATTTTCCGCAAACATGAAAGAAAACTTCGACATACTTTTTTTAAAGAAAAATAATCCGAATTTTGCAACCGCTCTGCTTACGCATGATAATGATGAGGAGCACAAGTTAAAACTCATTTGCGGTCTTGACGAAACCTTTGAAGTTGACGGGATCCAGCTTACCTCCCGTCATTCTCGCAAAACACAGGCTGAAAAAAATCTTAAAAACATCAATACCGATGCCGACGTGCATGTTTACGGCATAGGGCTCGGAGATGAAATAAGGATCCTTCAATCAAAGATCACACCAAACCATAAAATATACGTTTATGTGCTTTGTCCTAAACTGCTTTTGCAACTCTTAGAATGTACGCAAAATTTCGCCCCATTATTTAAACAAACCCCTAATACTGAATTTATTCTCGACAACTTTCCGGATAAATTACCGGAAAACCGCCTTTGCATACTGCCTGAACTGATCCTAGAGCCGGCTTTTCAGAACAGAACCAAATTAAAACTGCGCACAGCTTTAGACTGTCACTATTCACAGAAGATCTTTAAAAAAACAGGTGAAAACAGGATAAAAAAAGCATTGCTTAAAAATGCTGAAGCCTTAAAAAGGGAACAGGCTTTACATCTTGCAAAACTTTCATCCTGCTCTCAGGCAATAGTCATTGCATCAGGGCCTTCTCTTGAGCACGCTTTTACTACAATTAAAGCATTGAGAAAAGAAGGAGCAGTTACCATTGCTGCAGAAACAGCTTTAACTTACCTGGAGTCGCAAAATTTCATCCCCGATTACGTGATCACAATTGACGATCTTGCAGGCGGATATGCCGGAGACAAATTCATGAAAGATATGGCGGCATATCGTTCATGTATTTTGTTGTATGCCCCTTGGTCAAATCAAAAAATTTGGAAGTACTATTCTGGTCCTCACGTTTACATTCCGTTTGCAAAGACTTTTAAATATTTACCTATGCTAAAAAAAACAGGTGACAGTCTTTGGTGCTCAGGTTCGGTAATGCATGCGCAGACAGCTTTGGCTGTAGCTTTGGGAGCTGACAAGGTTTTTTTAGCCGGCGTCGACCTTTGTTACGACGGTGAATACACGCACGTAGGGATAAAAAAAGCCAACGATCCGTATATCAGCGGAGATACACCTTGTGAGATATTGTGCAACGACGGGAAATTACGCCCTACTCAGGGAAATTTTATGCAGTATTTAGAAGATCTGGAAGATTATATTGCAGTACATCCTGAAGTTGAATTTGTGAATCTGTCAGAACGCGGAGCCCGAATAAAAGGCTGTGCTTTTATACAGACAAAAGATAATATTTAAAACTGATCGAAAAAAGTCAGCATCTTGCGCTGGAAGTTAAAGCGCATGGCGCACATACAAAAAACCGGGGATAACCCCGGTTTTTCTGCTCTTAAAAAAGACTATCAGTCTTTTTTACCTGCAGCGGCAAAGGCTGCAGCCATAGCAGTGGTGGCAGGCTCAGAAGCTGCCTGCTGGTTGATGGACTCAAGAGCTTCTTTCTCTTCAGCCTCATCCTTAGCACGGATGGACAAAGAGAGCTGGTGAGTCTTGCGATCAACGTTCATGAACTTGGCTTCAACGGTATCGCCGACCTTAAGTACGGTTGAGACATCGTCAACGCGGTCACGAGAAACATCAGAAGCTCTGATGTAACCGACGACGTTGTCAGCCAAAGTTACGACTGCGCCGCGAGCATCTACCTCAGTCACAGTACCGGTAACGATAGAGCCCTTGCGATGCTCACCGACATACTCGGCAAAAGGATCAGAAGAGATCTGCTTAAGACCTAAAGAGATGCGCTCACGCTCAGGATCTACCTGTAACACTACAGCGGTAAGTTCATCACCCTTCTTGAAGTTACGTACGGCTTCTTCACCGTTCTGCTGCCAAGAAATGTCAGAGAGGTGTACCAAACCGTCGATACCGCCGTCGAGGCCGATAAAGATACCGAAATCGGTGATGCTCTTGACCTTACCGGTGACACGCTCACCCTTGGAGTGGTTCTGAGCAAACTCGATCCAAGGATTGACACGGCACTGCTTAAGACCTAAGGAAATGCGACGACGCTCTTCATCGATCTCAAGAACCTTAACCTTAACATTCTCACCGACGGAAACAACCTTTGAAGGCTGAATGTTCTTGTTGGTCCAATCCATTTCTGAAATGTGAACAAGACCTTCCACGCCATCGGCGATTTCAACGAAGCAGCCGTAATCGGTAATATTGGTAACCTTACCTTCAATATCGGTTCCCTTAGGGAAACGAGCGGCAACGTCAGTCCAAGGATCAGCACCCAACTGCTTAAGTCCC
>CALBLB010000060.1 GCA_937896115.1 uncultured Succinatimonas sp. | reverse complement strand
AAAATGCGATAGTTGTAAGAAATATCATTAATACTTTAAATTTTTTTCGTGACGCTCCTTTTGATACGCTTGAAATAAATCGTAACTTATTCATTAATATCAATGCAATGCTTGCAAAAGAGCAAGCTCTTGAAGTAGGAAAACTTAGGGACGGAGATGTTTTTATAGACTGTATAAAAGATCCGATTAAGCCACCAATTTCTTCTGATCTCGACAGATGTCTTTTTGATTTAGATAATTGTAATTCTGCAAATTATAGATCTCTTATTCCTGAAAGTTTCTCTAAACTTGCGCGCATGCAACCATTTTTTGACGGAAATAAACGCAGTGCTCTTTTTATTTGCAATGTTGCTTTGATTAAGAAAAATCTTGGGATTTTCTTTATAAAAAATGAACTTTATCCTGAATTTCAAGTTTTACTTACTGATTTTTATACGCAAAACTCAAAAAAACTGTTTGATTTTTTAGAAAAAAAATGTATTTACGATCATAAAGCAATCATTGAACTTAAAAATGAATATAAGAAAATTTCAAACAGAATTTGTAAAGTTTGAATTTATCGTTCGCCTGTAAAAAACAGTATAGAAGATATTTTATTTAGTGGTGAGCAGAGGCTTACACCTTTGCTCTTTCGGTTCTTAGTACATGGGTCCAAGCCTTAAAATTATTGGACATCTTGTCATTAGAAATAATGGGCATTTTTGTCAGTGTTTGTCTTCTCCAGTGAGATGGTAAAAATTACGATAAAAATGTATTTATCGGTTATTTATTGGTCTTTCTTTGTCCCATCGCCATCTCATGCATGTTGTAACTTTATCTTTTAATCATCACCTGCGTAGGGGTATGTACCAACAAAATGATCTAAAATTGCTGGTAGCGCAGTAAGATCATATTATCCAATAATGCTTGCAGTTGCCTCTCAAACCGAAGTGATTAATGCCGCAATTGTCCAACATGTAATAACCACCGAGCTTGCGGAAACAATCATACGTTAATAGTTTTCTCTAAAAATAAAATAGTTGTTGTAGTGCTTTATCATGCATGATCGCCTTTTCTGTACCAGAAACAGGTCAAGGTGAATGAGCAAATTCTGACAAACTCACCTGGCTTTGACAGCTCACAGTTAAACGTTGTGAGCTGTCGGCAAGAAGACTCATTAGGTGTTTTGACAATAAGTTGAAAGTGACCTCTTTCTTTACTTATAAGAGAAACTGTTAAGAGCAGATCTCATCTAAAGCCTGCTGAAGTAACTTTCTGCCGAAGGTGGTCATGATGCTCTCTGGGTGAAACTGGAAACCACAAATCTTGAGCTTTCTTTCGCGCAAGGCCATGCACATACCGTCAAAAGATGCACTAATTTCAACGTTTTTGGGCAGATCTTTTACTATGAGCGAATGATATCGGGCAACTTTAAGCGGGTTGGGCAGATCTTTAAAAGCTCCCTGTCCGTCGTGCGTGATATCAGAGCTTTTGCCGTGTACTATGGTTCCTGCACGGGTAACTTCACCTCCTAAAACCAGTCCTAAGGCTTGATGCCCTAGGCAAATACCCAACATGGGGAACTTTCCCAAAGCAGCCTTGATTATGGGAATGAGGTTATTGGCATCCTGAGGTGCCGAAGGACCAGGGGATAGCACTAAAACAGCTTCATGATCCTGTGCCTTGCTGTTATTCAGCAGTTCCAGAATTTTTTCAGGAGCAGTGTCGTTACGGTATACGAGAACATTGCACCCCAAGACCTGCAGCTCATCTACAAGATTATAAGAAAACGAGTCGAAGTTGTCGATAAAGATCACGTCGCGTTGCATGGTTATTCCTCGCTTTTTTGATTTGCATGCAAAGCCATATAGATGGCTGTCAGGGTGGAACGGGCTTTGTTGACGGTTTCCTGGCATTCAAAGGCAGGCTCTGAATCGTACACTACGCCGCAACCTGCCTGCACGTAAGCAAAGGAATCTTTGACAAACGCCGAGCGTATGGTGATGCAGGAATCAAAACTGCCGTCATTGCGTACCATCGCGACTACTCCGCCGTAAGATCCGCGCTTTTTGCCTTCGTAATGATAGATAAGCTCGTGAGCTTTGATCTTGGGAGCACCTGAGAGCGTACCCATATTCATGCAGGCCTGATAGGCGTTAAAAGCATCAAGATCTTCTTTTAACTGAGCATGTACGTCCGAAACCAAGTGCATTACTGCTTGATATTTGTCTACATGAAGCATGTTGCTTACGTAGCGTGTTCCAGGTTTAGCGATGCGGGCCAAGTCGTTACGAGCCAGATCAACTAGCATGAGATGCTCGGCAACTTCTTTTTTATCGGTGCGCAGTTCAAGTTCGATGCGCGAGTCAAGCTCTCTGTCTATGCTGCCGTCCTTTTTCAAACCGCGGGTTCTGGTGCCGGCAATGGGGCTGATGCTCACCTCGTTTATCGAGGCGTCATAGCGTACGGCAAATTCAGGAGATGCACCGAAGATCACGAAACGCGGATCATTGATGTAGTACATGTAAGGGGTGGGATTGAGTTTTTTTAAATACTCATAGGCTAAAAAAGGATTTGGACACGGGGCTTTAAAAGTGCGCGACGGAACAACTTGGAAAGCATCGCCTGCCAAGATGTGATCTTTTAGTGCCGATACTATTTTTGAGAATTTCTCATCGCTAAGATCCGGGTGAAACTCAACGGATGTATTCAAATCAAGGCTTAAGGTATCGTTTTCATCGACCTCATTGATAAGATCGCGCAGTCTTAAGGCAGCAAGTGCCGTATCCTCGTAGCTTTCCTTGCCGAAAGCAAATGCTACTACCTTGGTAGTTTGCTGCTGATGATTTGAAAGTATCGAAACATCAAAGACATAGAAAGTGTAATCGGAGCAGGGATTCTCTCCTTTGGGTACGTCTCCTATATGTTCGAAGTTATTGATAAAGTCAAAGGAGATATTGCCTGAGATCAT
>CALBLB010000059.1 GCA_937896115.1 uncultured Succinatimonas sp. | reverse complement strand
GAAATTTCGGCAGTTGTTGCAGAAGATCACGGTGCCGCTCTCATCCATAAGACGGGTAAGGCTTGATAACAAAGCCACCTGATCGCGCTTTACGTCAAAGCTTCCCTGCATGCGTTTTGAATTTGAGAAAGTAGGCGGATCGACGTAAATTAAATCAAAACGCTCATCCTTTGGATGATCCTGAGCAATCCATGAGAGCACATCAGCCTGCAACAGACGATGCGATGCGCTACCTATCCCGTTTAATTCAAGGTTTTCCCTGGCCCATTCAAGATAAGTACGGCTCATATCGACGCTTAGAGACGATCTGGCCTGACCTTTGGCGGCAGCTACGGTAACCGATCCCGTATAGCAAAAGAGATTTAAAAATCTCTTGCCCTCTGCCATCTTCATGATGCGATCACGAATTAAACGCGCATCAAGAAACAAGCCGGTATCGAGATAATCCTCAAGATTGACCTTAAACTGCAATACGCCTTCTTTTACCGTCATAAAACGATTTTGCAATTCGTCGGCTTTTTCGTACTGGGAGGTACCGTGTTTAATCTCGCGGCTCTTTAAAATCACATGATCACCGTTTGCTCCGGTCACCTTTCCCACCGCCGAGATCATGTCAAGCACCCGACGACGATGCACCCTTTCGTTTTCCTGCTTTTTAGGAGCATAAGCCTGAATGACGTAATGATCTTTGTAACAGTCAACGGCTGCGGGAAATTCCGGCACGTCGCTGTCATAGATACGGTAAGCTTCATTGCCGGTATTGGCCGCCCATTTGCGCATATAGGTAAGATTTTTCTTTAAGCGGTTGGCAAAATCCTCGGCGATGAGAGCACGGCCTTCCTCTTTGTCGCTGCGCACCTCCTCTTTACTTATGTCAAAGACGCGCAGCTGACACTCAAGCGCACCGTTAAAGAGGTGATAGACGCGGGCAGCATGCAGTCTCAAACAGGACAAAAGCTCTGCAGAGCTTGAGATAACCGCAGCACGCGCGCCTTTAAAGCAACGTTTCAACCCCTCTCCCAAAGCCGTATACAGGGAAATAAGTTCATTAAAATTTCCCATACGTTTGCCGTAAGGAGGATTGGTTACCACGGTTATGTGTTCAGATGATGAAAAAGGATTGGTAAGAGCCGCAGCATCGCCTGATTGAGCGCAGGCGATGGCATCAAATCCCGCTCTTTTTAAATTCTCGTTGCAGATTTCGACCATAACGGGATCGCGATCAAAACCTATGATCTCAAAGCCATTAGCCTTAAATTTTTCAAAACCTCTTTTTGATCTTTCCGAAGCTTCGGCAAGCAACTGACGCCAAAATTCGGCATCAAACTGTTTTAAGCGGAAGAAACCGTAACTGCGACGCTTTAACCCAGGAGCCGTATCGGTAGCCGCTGCGGCAGCCTCGATGAGCACCGTGCCGGATCCGCACATAGGGTCGAAAAGATTTGCTCCTGCATACCCCGAGCGTATCACCATGGCTGCAGCCAGATTTTCCTTCAAAGGAGCAGCCCCGGTGTGACGGCTGTATTCACGTTTTAGCAAAGCCTGCCCTGAAAGATCTATGGCCACCGTAGCCTGCCCGCGACGCTCTAAGTGACAATATATGCGCACATCGGGATTTTCCCTGTCGACATTGGGACGCGATCCGCAATTTTTAAGCAGTCTGTCGCACACGGCATCCTTGATCTTCAAAGCACCGTATTGGGTATTGCGGATCTCGTCGGTCATACCGTTAAATTCGACGGCTATGGTCTCAGAAGGAGTGAAATAATTCTCCCAAGGAATTCCGGCTGCTCCCATATAAAGTTCAAGATCAGAAGGAGCCTGGAACTCGGAGAGCTCCAGCAGAATACGCGAAGCAAAACGGCTCCATAAACAGGCCTTAAGACCGTCGTTAAAATTTCCTTCAAAAGACACTCCGGCCACGGTTTCACGTACCGACTGCATCTTTAGTGAATTCAATTCTTCAAACAGCAGCCTCTCAAGGCCTTTTGGACAGGTGGCGAAAAAATTAAGTTTGGGCATAACGGCGGTCCTTTCGTGCTTGCGCCTGCCGCTGTCTTATGAGGCAGGCTTATGGCAGTTGAATAAATTTTTCAACTGTACCTAAAAAAATTTTATTTACCAAACCGCTTTTAAAAGACTCAATCCGTAAAGGCTACGGGCGCGGTCTGTTATATATGCGTAAATTATACCGCCATTAATCATATCCTCCTGCTTTTACTTCATTTCTTTTATGGCTCGATCTTGATTAAGGATTATCACTTCTTTTAAATTTCAATGCAGGAATTTTAAAATCAGCAAAAGGTTCATAAACCTGTCCTTAACAATTTCAAACAATAAAAAAGGTAAGCTCAAGACTGCTTTTGCGACTACTGGGCAAATCTATTAAGGCGCATTAAAAAGATTTATGGCTTCAACACCTGCATTCGAGTACAAAGTCGGCATCGACATAGGATCCACTACCATTAAAACCGTGATCTTGGATAAAAACGGCCAAGTGATCTTCAAAAATTACGAAAGGCACTTTTCCGAGACCTTACCATCGCTGCAAAGAAACTTAGACTACGTAAAGCAGCATATAGGAACACAAAGCTTTTCCTTCGCGCTTACGGGCTCTGCCGCCATGGGAATTGCCAAAAGGTGCCTGTTGCCCTTTGAGCAGGAAGTCATAGCCTGCGCCGAAGCCGTAAGAAAACTCATTCCGCAGACGGATACCGTCATCGAGTTAGGAGGCGAAGACGCCAAGATCACCTATTTTCGCGGTACCTTGGAACAACGTATGAACGGAGCCTGTGCAGGAGGTACCGGAGCCTTCATCGATCAGATGGCCACGTTGCTCTCAACTGATGCTTTAGGACTTAACGCACTGGCGCAAAAGGCCAAAAACATTCATACCATAGCCTCTCGTTGCGGCGTATTTGCCAAAACCGACATTCAGGCTTTGATGAATAACGGCATAGCCAAAGAAGATATCGCACTGTCGGTTTTTCAGGCAGTGGTAAATCAGACTATAGGAAATCTTGCTCAAGGGCGACCCATCACCGGAAAAGTAGCCTTTTTAGGCGGCCCTCTGCATTTTTTGCCTGAACTTAAAAAACGCTTTATCGCCACTTTGGAAATGCAGCCGCAGGATGTGGTTGAAGTAGAAGACGGAAACTTCTTCGTAGCCATGG
>CALBLB010000058.1 GCA_937896115.1 uncultured Succinatimonas sp. | reverse complement strand
GAGTAATTGTAGAAAGTTTCGTCCGTTTTGATCGCGAAATCACTTTATTAACCGTCAGCGCCGTTGACGGCATACATTTTTGTAATCCTATAGGTCACCATCAGATCAACGGTGATTACATGGAAAGCTGGCAACCTGAAGAACTCCCTTCTGACGTTCTGTTAGAATGCAAACGCATCGCCTCTGCCGTAGTTCAAGCATTGGGCGGATACGGGATCTTCGGTGTAGAGTTTTTTATATGCGGAGATACTCCGATCTTCTCTGAATTATCTCCCCGTCCTCACGATACCGGCATGGTTACGATGATCTCTCAAGATCTCTCCGAGTTTGCCCTGCATGTGCGCGCTTTACTGGGATTACCCATAGGACAGATCACTTTCATGGGGCCGTCTGCTTCGGCAGCTTTAAAGCTCTCTGGACACGGCAATATATTTTCATATAGCGGGCTTGAAGATGCATTAAAAGTTGCACCTAAATCGCAGTTGCGCATCTTTGGCAAACCGGATATAGACGGAGAACGCCGTATGGGAGTTTGTTTAGCCAGATCAGCTACGGTAAAAGAAGCTGTAGAACAGGTCAAAAACATGCGTGATCACATAGTTTGCAAGATCTCTAAGGAACAAAAATGATTTCCTTAACACGTTTTATGAACATGGATCCGTATATCTTAGTTTCAGCAGTGAACATGCAATTGCGTGATCATGAGTTTGAATCGTTAGAAGATTTATGTTCATATCATGAAATAGACTGCAAACAACTTGAAGCTAAATTGAAAAAAAACGGCTTTACCTTCGATAAGGAACAAAAGCAATTCAAGTGAATTTCGATCTAAAGCAAGCCCCCTTTCTATACTTATTAACCATGCCGATAAGTTCTGAAGAAAGAGGGCGTCTTGGAGGGGTGATTTTTGCTCATGCCGATGCTTATTTGCGTCCGCTTGAGTCTCCGCAATTTCTTTGGTGCAAATTGCCCGAACGCGTTCTCCCCTCTCCCGGCTATCTTTTTATACAGGGGATCAACCCTGCCTTTCTTAAAAGAGGATTTAACGAAAGGATCTTTGTAGAAAAAGTACAAGAACTTATCAAAGATCGAACCGTGATCACCTGGGATGCCAACAGGCTTGCAACACTGTCAAAATGTGCCATGCGATCATTTAAAGCCGGTGAAAAGAATTTTGCCATTTCAGATGTTTTAGGCTTAGCCGATCTGCGTTCAGCATTGCACGCGGCACACCTGTTAGGTTCGCTGTCTAAAGCTCCGTATAAAGCCTTAGATATGACAGCTGCACTTTATAACTGCCAGAAACTGTCAAAACGAAGTCCTGAAAGAAGGCTTGGCGAATTGCAAGATCTCACGGCAATGCTCAGAAGCTCCCATCAAGCTTTATTCGACTATCAGTTAAGAAGCTCTGAATTTAAAAATTCGCTTTTAAATAAATCCTTAAAAGAACAAACCGTACTTACTTGCATAAACTCAAACGGAATGCTTTATTTGACTAAGGTGATAAATCAAGATGTTCAAAACAAGGAATTTTTAAGCTTACAAATTGGTAGAAAAGGACAAATAAAAGCTGAATATATCAGTACTCTTGAAGGTAATATCATAGCCCCTGAAGGAGTACTTACTAAAGAGCGTTGTGACAAGTTGCATTTTGATTTAGTAACATTAAAACATGCTCTTTACGCCTCACCTTCAGTATGCCCTGCAAAATTAGCTGAAGCCACAGATTATTTTGATCCTATCAATGAGCATGATCTTAAATTTTTAAACAATGCCTTCAGGGCTCAAACCGTACCGGAACCTTTTAAAGAATGCTCTGCAAAACTGATGGAACATTATTTCTTCTATTTAGGCGACAATGAAAGAGGCAAATTATCATACGAGCAATACCGAAGATATGAAAAAATATCAAGAATGCAGGTACAAAAACAGTTGCCTAAATATATGCAAGAAACTCAGGATCTGATCAATCATGCCGATGAAGACAGTCAGGATGACGCTCTTTTAATGAACGCTATTGCAAATTATCCTTTAACCATTTAAAAATGCGCTGTGGCCTAAAAAATAAAACACGATCTGCGAAGCAAAAAGCGCAAAGAAGGCGGCGAGGACGTCAT
>CALBLB010000057.1 GCA_937896115.1 uncultured Succinatimonas sp. | reverse complement strand
GGGCAGCATCTCTGGCTTCACGTATACGCCAGGCATAGATTTGTCCGGCTTTTAAATCCAATACTTTTACGTGCCAGTAATAACTTGAACGGAAAATGTCGGATTCAAGCAGGATCACTTCAGGATCGCAATCTTCAGGGGTTTTAAACAGCAAAAGCTCTATGGATTTAGCTCCAGGACACCAGACGCAAAAATTTACGCCGTCGCTTTCAAGATTAGGGCCAAGATGACGGCTGTGCCCTGCAGAGATCACATGCATGATTATTAATAATTTTGGTTGACAGAAAATGACAGCATCATGCTGTCATAAGAAAAATCTTACTTAAACGCGGTCTGTTTTTTTAAAGGAGATCTTGGTTCAAGTGCGTCTATTTTAGGGCATTGCTCTCACTATGTCTTGGCTTGTGGTATTTTGAATTATTCTTTTGAGACATAGGATCACAGCAGAGGTTAAATTCTGAATATGGATCACTCTTTTTTTGCAGCAGGACAGATCAATACTGTCTCGCTAGATATCGAGGGCAACAGTGCCCGTATTTTGGAAGTCTGTCGTCAGGCCACCAAGCGCGGCATTAAATTCGTAGCTTTCCCTGAACTGAGCGTGACCGGATATGAGTGTGCGGATATTTTCAACATGCCCGCATTTGCTCAGCAAGCGGCCAAAGCGGTATTGGCTCTTAAATATTCAATGCCTGAGAATTTGACTATAGGTGTCGGCACGGTACTTTTGGGCGGGGACGGACACAGTTACGATGCGTACGTCATGCTTACGCGCGGCAAGATCTTAGGAGTAGCCGCGGTTCGTTCTTTTGCTGACAGTCGTGACGGCAGAGTGCGCAACCTTACTACTGCCGCAAGTTCGGAGCAGTTTGTGCTCGGAGCTGAAACTTATGTTTCACAGTCTGTTTTTGACGTCCAAGGAGTGAAAGTCGGCATTTATTTTAATAAAGCCGATTTGCATGATGTGGAAGGCTGTGATTTGGTGGTTGCTCCATCAGTTGAGCGCTTTGAACTGAATTCTCGTTCGATAAGAGAGGTAACGGCTGCTGCGTTGTCATTGGTGCTTAAGACCACGGTAATTACCACCTCACTGCTTGGATGCGAAGGCGGCAGCAGTATTTATGACGGTCTGAGCGTGACTGCCTGCGACGGAAAAATAGTCGCAGCATCGCAGAATTTGTCTTTTAGCCGTGCGCGTCTTTGTACTGCCGATGACGGGATAACCCCGGAGCTTCCCGAATACGATCGTGCCGTGCGGGCAGTATCTTTGGGTCTTTATGACTGGATGCTCAAAACCAAGGCTCACGGCTTTGCCTTGTCGCTTTCAGGCGGTGCCGACTCGGGATTGTGCGCAACTGCATGTTGCTACGGTTTGATTGCAGCCTTATGCGACAACGGGTTTGAGACTTTCAAAGCTCAGCTTGAGCCTTTGGGATTTAAGCTTCCTCAATACAACGGTGATCCTGAAGCTTATGTTAAACAGGAAATAATGCCTCAGGCTCTTATTACCGTTTATCAAGGTTCGGATGTTTCTGGCAGCGTAACGCGTACTGCGGCAAAAAAGGTGGCAGAAGGGCTGGGCGCTACTCACTATGAATGGTCCATTTCCCAACTGGTCAAAGATTATACTGCAGTGATCAATTCCACTACTCCGGCCACTCCGCTTAGCTGGGAGCATGATGATCTTACTTTGCAGAATATTCAGGCCCGTTGCAGAGCTCCAGGAATTTGGATGATCGCCAATCGCTACAACAAACTTCTGCTTACAACCTGCAATGCCTCAGAGGATGCCGTAGGTTACTGCACTATGGACGGTGATACGGCAGGCGGTCTTGCTCCTATCGGGGATATCTCAAAAAGCAGGATCTTAAAGATCAATCGTTACATAGCCGATGAAGGGCTGATAGTCACGCCTGATGTAAGAATGCATCTGCCGCAGATGGATTATATTGCCAAACAGGCACCGACAGCAGAGCTTAAACCGGGGCAAACTGATGAACGGGATCTCATGCCTTACGTAGTACTTGACAGGATCCATGAATTGCAGCAAGGAGCTCTTTTTGCACCAAAACGCATACTGGATACTTTGGAAAAAGAATTTACCTCTTTCCAAAGAGCAGAGCTCAAAGAATTCGTGGTACGTTACTTCACCAAATTCTCAAGGGCTCAGTGGAAACGTGAGCGCGGTGCTACGACTTTCCATATCGAAAAGAACGATCTCAATGCCAGGAGCGGTTTTGTTTTCCCGGTGCTAAATGACGGCTTTGCTGGTTTATTGCGCGATTTAGCCTAAACTGCCCAAAATTACGGCAAAAGATTATCACTGATAACCGTTTTGCACCTTGATCAGGCAAAAGCCCCGAAAATTGTCATTCGGGGCTTTTCTGTTAAGATCTTTTAAAGTTCTTTGTGCTCTTGGATTTACACGGACACTTTAATGTTTACCACAACCACCACATTCATTGTTTATATATTCGGCATGTTGGTTATAGGCATTGTCGCAGCCAAATCAACCTCGTCATTAAGCGATTACGTATTAGGAGGCAGACGCCTTGGAAAGTTCGTTACGGCGCTTTCTGCAGGAGCCTCCGATATGTCAGGCTGGCTTTTGATGGGGTTGCCAGGAGCGTTGTACCTTACAGGTCTCTCTGCTTCCTGGATAGCCATAGGTCTTACCATCGGTCAGTGGTGCAACTTTAAGTTTGTCGCCGCAAGATTGCGTTCGTTTACGGCAAACGCAGCAGATGCCCTGACTCTTCCTGATTACTTTGCCGCACGTTTTTGCGATAAATATCGCATTACTTCAGTGTTGGCAGCCGTGATCATTCTGATCTTTTTTGTAATTTACTGTGCATCAGGCATGGTTTCCGGGGCACGTTTGTTTGAACAGACTTTCGGTATGGATTACAGCAATGCTTTGCTGGTAGGCGCCGTATCCACGATACTCTATGTCTTTATAGGCGGATTCATTGCCGTAAGTTGGACCGATACCGTGCAGGCTTCACTGATGTTGTTTGCACTGATCCTGACTCCTATTTTCATTTTTACCGAAGCCGGCGGATTCAACGCGGCAGTATTGCTGGTTGATGATCGCAATCCCGAACTGTTCAGCTTTATGAAGGGCATTTCCTGGGTGGCCATAGTTTCTTTTGCAGGATGGGGATTAGGTTATGTGGGACAGCCGCATATTCTGGTACGTTTCATGGCGGCAAAGAGTGTGCGCGGCATGGGCGGTGCCCGTCGTATTTCCATCAGCTGGATGATTTTATGTCTTGCAGGTGCCGTCGTCATCGGAGTTTTCGGTAACGCTTTTTCCGTGCTGCATCCTGAAATAGACATCAGTAACCCGGAAAAGATCTTCGTGATCATTACTCAGACCCTCTTTACCCCGTGGATCGCCGGAATTTTATTGTCAGCCATTTTGGCAGCCATCATGAGTACTTTATCCTGCCAGTTGTTGGTGGCCTCAACAACGCTTACAGCGGATTTTTACCGCCGTCTTGTCAGACCTCACGCCTCTCAAAGCGAATTGGTATGGTGCGGCCGCGGTATGTTGCTTTTGGTGGCAGTGATAGCTTTTGCAATTGCCTCTGATCCTACCTCGGGGATCTTGTCTCTTGTTTCATATGCATGGGCAGGTTTCGGCGCTTCTTTCGGCCCAGCCGTGGTGCTTTCACTTTTCTGGAAAAATATGAACCTCAAAGGATGTATTGCCGGCATGGTAACAGGTGCTGTCGTGGTGATCGCGCAGGAAAATCTCATGATCATGGATCTGTACTCGCTGGTCCCGGGATTCATTCTTTCGGCTGTGGCCATAGTCGTGGTATCAAAACTTACCGCACGCGCAGAAGATCCTTGTCAGGAACTTTTCAATAAGCTTGAGCAGCAATTCTGGCAGGAAGTAAAAGAGCGCTGATCTTTTTTATAAGCAGAAGATCCCGTCTTAGTGCAGACGGGATTTTTTTCTGGCAATGTTGTTCGCCATAACAAGCTGAATTAAGGTATGCTTTGAAACATCCCGATTTGTCAAATGGGATAGGTTAAAAGGCGGTAGCTTTAAAGATTTCCCTTTTTTTGGTCATTTCATCCTGATTTGAGACAACATTGTGAAAAATACGATCAAACTTCCGGCCAACGTTTATCTCAGATCCTATTTGCGCAAATGCGGAGTACGTTTTGATACTAATATCATCGATACGGTATGCAATCGCGGTTTAGGGATAAGTTTTCTTATATCTTTGGCGGTTACGGCTCTGTTATGGCTGGCACATTGTTCCGATTGGACTTTCCCCGGCAATTCTTTTTATGTAATTTTCTTTTTATTATGTTCATATCTTGGGTTCTATCTTTCAAGGCTGTGTTGGTGTCTTAAAAAGCGTAAAAAATTGCGCTCTGACAGAATACCCGTAGTATGTGAGGCATACGCCGTAGTTTTATATGATGAAAATAAATTTTTGCATTCAGGACGCTGGCAACGTTCGGCGGTTTTGTATAAAGAAACGGGATCTTTGAAGCCAAGATTTTTTTCAGGGGCGGTGCGTCGCGGTTTTTGCTACGATTTTCGCCCTGATCAGGTGGTAAGAATTTTTATAGACAGAGAAAATATGCGTTTTTATACCGTAGATGATCAAAGTGCTACGGCTTTTACCAGAGCGCGTAAGTCTTTTCAGACTACACAGACTGTAGGCGAGGTATTCAGTACCAGTGCGCAAAAAGATATTTTAAAGGAGAAATGAGCCGCTTAGGGTCAAAAGAAAATCTCCTTTAAGGCGTAGGAAGGATCTTTTTGGGCTCTTAATATTGCCAGCGTTCTGCGCATATCTTCATTCGGGCAGGTAAAACGGTAGCGCCAGGTAGAAAAACCTTCCAAATCATGTCTTATTACACGATCACGCGTAGCAAAGCCCAATTGGATAAGCAAAGTGCCCAGTTCCTTTCCCAAAGGGGACAAACCTATGGAGTCACCGTACAAGGGATCTTGACCGTCCTTATCGTATAACCAGTCAAAAGCATCATTGTTGTTTTCAAGACTTTTTCTTAAAAACGCATAGTCACCGCCTGAACTGTAGGGTAGAAATTTAAAACCGTTAGCCATGACGTGGTTTACACATACAGGGCATACCACTTTTATAAGTCTGTCTGAGAAGGAAAAACCTCCGTATAAGGAGCAGATACGCTCAAGACATTCATCGCGGTTAAGATCATGTGCTTTGGCGGTTTTTTCAAGCTGTTCTGAAAACACCTGGTTAACTTCTTCTTTGGTAAACCCAAACAGCGTGTCATATTTATCAGACGATGACAGATCGCTTACCAAGGGCAATCCTTCTGAAAGTTCAGAAGCCAGACGAAATTTGATGTGTCCTGATAAAAAAGCATACTGAACGCGATCTCTTGCGTGCTTTAACACGTTGAGCATTTCAAGATAAGTAGCCAAAGCTTCGGGACGGTAACGCTCTTCCATGGCCGAGGCCATGATGAAAGGAATGTCGTAGTTATCGATAAGCACCACGATCTTTTCGCGATGTCTTTCTGAAAGCTCCGTAATCAGCTCTGCAAAATAACTTTTGGGAGTAGTGTAATTACTGATGGCGGAGTTTAGATGATGTTCCCAATACAACTGTTGCAACATGGCAAGCAATTGTTCCTTAAATTCAAGAGGTGTTCTTGAGGCAACTTTTTTTAAATTGATCAGGATCACATGGTGTCGCGGCAGATTTTCTGCGCGTTCTTTTTCCTCATCAGTACGCAATCCCTGCGTAAAATCACGGGTACGTTCAAGCACGCAGTTTAAAGCTTCGGTACATAGTGACAGCCCGAAACCGCGCGGCCTGATCATCAAAAAAATATTGGCAGAGGCTAAGGGTTTGGTATTTTCCATTTCCCGCATCAGTTCAAAAAAGACTGATGATTTCTCAACTTTTAAGTAGTCGGAAATGATTAGTTCGTGCAGATCTGAATAGAAAGAAGGATTGGCGTTCATGCAAAAACCATGAAGATGGGTAGGGGAACTGCCAACCGCACCGCGGTACCTTGAAATTATGCCCCGGCTGCTTCCTTCCGGACCTGACCAATTAAACATAAATCAAGTACGCGGGGACTGACCGTTCCCCACAGAACGTTTAGAATTTTATTAAAAAATTTAGATTCATGCAAGTTGCAATTTACTTATGTCTATGTCGCTAAAAACAGAGCACGGCATATTTGTTAAAATATAAGAGTTTGCGCTTTGGCGCTGTTTTATTTTCCTGATGTTATCGGAGTCTTAAGTGCCACAAAGCACCGTATACCGCCATATTCAAAGCCGCATGCCCAAACGTGATATCAGCGGCGTTTTCCTTTTGAACAAGCCTTCTGGACTTTCGTCCGCTTCTGCTTTGGCGCGCGTGCGCGGAATTTTTAGAGCAAACAAGGGCGGACATGCCGGAGCTTTGGATCCTTTGGCTTCAGGTTTGTTACCGGTTTTGTTGGGTGAAAGTGCGAAATTTGCTTCTTTCTTTTTGGAAGGGCGCAAGAAATATATTGCAGAAGGAACTCTCGGGATCACCACGACAACCTGTGATGCCGAAGGTGAGATCCTGGAAAAAAAAGCTATAGAAGGGTGCATCGAGCGCCTTGATGATGCTGTAAAAAAATTTTGCGGGATCATCACCCAGATCCCTCCTGTATATTCGGCGGTGAAAGTCGCAGGAAAACCGCTTTACAAGTATGCGCGCTCAGGTCGTGAGGTGGAAATTCCTTCCCGTCAGGTGGAGATCTTTTCCATCAAGGTGTTAGAGCGGAGCAAAGAGCGTTTTAAAATTGAAGTTTATTGCTCCAAGGGGACCTATATACGTACTTTGGTTGCAGATATAGGTAATTATTTAGGTTGCGGAGCCTACGTAACTTACTTGCATCGCACTTTCGTAGAAGGCTTGCCCGAACATATGACTTCTCTTGATGAGTTGCAACAATTAAGCGATGAGGCTGCAGCAAGCGGAGATTATTCCTCTCTTGATTCCATGTTACTGTCGACAGGGGAATTGATGGGCAGGTTACCGCGGATTTATTTGCCGGAACATCGTCTTGAAACGCTTATGCACGGCATGCGTCAAAGAGATCTTGATGATTGTCGTTTTGTAGGGGCAAAAGGGGATGATCCTCTCGTTAAGTTTTCTTTGTGGGGCAGGGGGATATTTTTGGGAGTAGGACATGTAGAGGACGGGGTACTGATGCTTGATCGTATGATGTCCGATCCTTTTTTAAATAAAAAGCCCGTTAAGAGGTAAATGCAATGTTTTTTACAAGAAAAAAAAATGTGTTAAATAAGTTGCTAAATAAGTTTGCCGTATTGGGGGTACTGACGCTGTGCGGAATTTCCTCCGTTACCGCTCATGAAAAGGATATCGATACAGCAAAGATAGCACAGGTGCTCGATGCGGCATTGTCAACGCAAAAAGTTTATGTGACGGCTCCCGGTCTGCCTTCCAAACTTCACGAATTGGCGTTGGTTGCAGAAGATCCTGATGCCAAGGAAAATCAATCCAAAAAATATCATCCTGCAGAAAAAGCCGGATGGAAACACATGATAGAGTACGGAACTGCTTTACAAAAAGCCGGAGTTCTTAATATCAAGCACGGTACTTTTTTTGAGGATGATTTTTATAACCGCCGTTTTAAATTTACCGGGGTATTGATGGAATTTAAACCTGAAATGACAAGTTACGTGGCTGTAACGCCAAAAGACGGCAGAGTGCTTTTAAGAGTCGGAACCTCAGGTCTTGACAAGATCCTTTCGTGCACAAAAACAGAGGAGCATACGATAGAGGTAAGTTTTGTTACCGCTCTTAAGCAACGTTCTCCTTGGTTTACCGATGAAGTCGCTTCCTTTACGAAGATTTCATCGCTGTTGGGAGGACGAGAAAACGTCAGGTTTAAAGAGCATGACGGCAAATTTGAGATTGCTGACGATGAATTTGAAAAAAGCCTGAGCCAGCCGGTTACCCATTTTCGCTGAAAACGGAAAATGTTAAAAAAGCCCCGTTTAGTTTCAGGGGCTTTTTTGGCGGCTAAGAATTTAAGAAAGCTTTATAGCCTAAGTATGCTTCGTATACATCGGCTTTACTGACTACTTCCCAAGGAGCGTGCATCGATAAAACCGGAACGCCGCAGTCGACTACCTGCATGCCGTAAAGGCTCATGATGTAGGCTATGGTTCCGCCTCCTCCCAAATCCACCTTGCCAAGTTCTGAAAATTGATAATTAACGCTGGCTTCATCGAGATATTTACGCAATTTTGCGATAAATTCGGCGTTGGCATCGTTTGAACCTGATTTTCCACGTGCTCCGGTAAATTTATTAAATACCATGCCGCGGCCTATATATGCCACGTTCTTTTTATCAAAAGCCTGTGCGTACAGCGGATCAAAAGCCGAAGAAACGTCAGATGAGAGCATGGTAGACGATGCAAGCATGCGACGCAGTGAGAGCTCCTGATCATAACCGCAAAGAGACAGTAACTCTGCGCAAGTATTTTCAAAGAAGCGCGATCTCATCCCCGTAGCACCTACGGAGCCTATTTCTTCCTTATCCACAAGCAGGCAACAACAACTTCTCTTGGGATTTTCATTTTCAAGCATAGCTTCAAGGGAAGTAAAAGCACACACGCGATCATCATGTCCGTAGCCTAGGATCATGCTGCGATCAAAACCCATATCCCGAGCACGTCCTGCCGGAACCAGGCACAATTCGGCCGAGAGCAAATCGTCTTCTTCTAACCCGTACTCATTTTTAAGCAGGGTTAACACATTTTCTTTTACAGCATTTTTGTCTTGATCTTTTAAGGGAAGGTTTGCTACCAAGATATCCAAAGCCTCGCCTTCAATTACGGTGGAGGCATCTTTTTTCATCTGTTCTTGGGCAAGGTGAATCAAGAGATCGCTTACACAGAATACGGGATCTTCAGGTTTCTCGCCTAGGTTGATCTCCTGTTTGCTGCCGTCTTTTTTGACCACCACTCCGTGCAGGGCTAAAGGCAGGGTTACCCACTGATATTTTTTGATGCCGCCGTAGTAATGGGTATCAAGATAAGCCATGCCGCCGTCTTCATACAAAGGATTCTGTTTCACATCGAGGCGGCAGGTATCGATATGAGCACCTAAAATATTCAGGCCTTGTTCAAGATCATCGCTGCCAAGTTGGAACAATACCAAGGCTTTATCCATATTTACGGCATAAACCTTATCACCGCTTTTTAGTTTTTCTCCGCGTGCTATAAGATCTTTTAGATTGCGATAACCGTGAGCAATTGCTTTTTCAATGCTTTTTTTTACGCTTTCGCGTTCGGTTTTGCACTCGGAGATAAAATCCTTGTAGTTACAGCACAGCTTCTCTAGTTTTTCTTTTTGGTCATTCGTGTAGGAAAGCCAGGCACTTTTTTGGGTTCTGCCGTTATTCATTTTTCCTCCCTGTTTAAAGCAAAAAAGCGGCTGTAGCCGCTTTTTAGGTAAAAGACAATGACTGAATTTAGAGTAATTCCAAAATCAATCCTGATGATGCAGAAGGTGCCCCATACGTTCGGCTTTGGTATCAAGGTAACCTTCGTTAAAAGTATTGCGACCGTATTCTAGTGCTCTACGACCGTCGACAATGATACGGTGTTTGGTAATGGAATTGATTTTTGCCGGGTTATTGGTCATCAGGATCACATGATCAAAGCCCATGGCTCGCATCATATGACCGCATACTCCGTAGTGGCGTTCGTCGGCATCAAAACCAAGACGTAAATTTGCATCTACGGTATCGAGCCCCTGATCTTGCAATTCATAGGCGCGAATTTTATTGAAAAGCCCGATCCCGCGACCTTCCTGACGCATGTAGAGCAAAGCTCCGCGACCTTCTTTGGCAATGGCCTGCAAAGCTGCAGCCAGCTGAAAACCGCAATCGCATCTTAACGATCCGAATACGTCTCCTGTAAGGCATTCAGAGTGAATGCGGCAAAGCACGGGAGCGCTGGTGGTGAGATCTCCCATGAAGATCATGGCATGATCAAGTTTGTCGTTTTCGCGAAAGATGGTTATGTTGAACTGACCGTATTTAGTAGGTAGTTTGGCAATCGGTCCCTGTACCAGTTTCAGGGAAGGTGTCATGGCAACAGTCTTGGCTTCGGTCACTTTTGTAATCCAGAATTCGTTAGTACGCTGCTTTTTAAAAATGCAGTACAAAAAACCATAAGAGTGATCTTGAGGTTCTAAGTTACGATTTGCTTATTTTCAGTATGCATGAGACTGCATTTAACGAAAATATACAAATAAGACTATAGGTCTTATTCTGTCTTTTTAGGTAAAAAATACAGGCTGTCGGAGCTGTGATAAAAATCCGACTTTATTCACCCGACAATTGGCAGATTAAGACCGTCACTACATCAGATTGAGCCACTTTATAGTTAAATTTGATGCAGATCTCATTTTTATCAGGTCATTATACATCAACGTTTTTATCTTGTGCTCCAAGCAAACAAACTCTGAGAGTAAACGTATTGGTCGTGGTAAAAAACTTTTTAAAATCAAATAGTCCGCCAAAACAGGCTGAAATCAGCCTAGGGTACCTTTTCAAA
>CALBLB010000056.1 GCA_937896115.1 uncultured Succinatimonas sp. | reverse complement strand
AGCATCGAGGCAACCAATACCAAAACCACGTGGACGTAATTTAAGAGATTGGCAAAACCGCCTGCGTCGGTGCAGGAGGAGTAAACCAAGCCCATCACGCCCAAAGGAGCAAAGCGTATTACCATACGTACAACGCCTGAAATGCACTGAGCGAGATCATCGAGCACTTTTTTGGTGTTGTCGTGAGCAAAACGGAACATCACGCCCAAAGCCACGGCCCATACCAGAATTCCGATATAGTTGCCTTCTTCCAAAGCGGTAATGGGATTTTGTACGGCTTGCTTTAAAAAGTTTATAAGAACGTCTTTGATGCCCTGGGGAGGGGTGACGCCCTCTGCTTGAGAGGCCAGCTCTGCAAAGGTACTGGGGAAGATATAGCTCATGATCAATGCAAGCGAAGTGGCAAGTACCATGCTGATCAAATAAAGATAGATCACGGTCTTAAGTGAGGAGTGTTGATCGGTTCTTTGTTTGGCAATAGCTGCAGAAACTAATACGAATACCAAAATAGGGGCGATTGCTTTTAAGGCTGAAACAAAGAGCCAGCCAAAAGCCGGCAAAACGGTGGTGTCGTCAGGATAAACGGCAGCCAGAATTATGCCTACCAAAAGTCCTATGATTATCTGCAGGATAAAAGGCACTTTGTTAAGTGTTTGCGCCAAAGGCGACTTGGGATTTATGTTCTCTAGCATAAGTTTTGTCCGTGGTAATAATTATTGGGGTCCTGTATTAGTATCAGGACTTTTTGTAACGGTCGCGATTATACTTCATGAAAGGCAGGCATTTCTTTAAGCTAAAGCGCAGAAATGCTGTTTGGTGTCAGAAAATAACCGAGGCTTAAAACGTTGTATGTTTAAGCCTCGGTTAAGACATGTTGGATGCCTGATTTTAGGCAAAATGAATGGGAGCGTCGGTACGTGCTTTCATTTGCGCCGTGCAGTCATGCTCATCGTGAGCAGTGATCACGGCTTTAACGATATCGCCAGGTTGTACTCCGTGAGCATTTTCAAGCGTGATCACCCCGTCTACGTCAGGAGCTTCGTATTTCGTACGTCCTACGGCATTGCCTTCATCTTCTGAAACGTAATCGACTAACACGTCATATTCTTTGCCGACGCGTTCTTCAAGTTTTTTATAGGAGATCTCTGCTTGTAATTCCATGAGTTTTTCCGCTCTTTCTTCGCGGATCTGCGGATCTACAGCATTTGGCAACGTGTTGGCAGCGGCGCCTTCAACGTCTGAATAAGGGAAACAGCCTACTCGGTCAAGCTTCGCTTCTTTTAAGAAACCCAGCAGTTCGTCAAATTGAGCCTCACTCTCGCCGGGAAAGCCGGTTATAAAGGTTGAGCGAATGGCCAGATCAGGACAGATCCTGCGCCAACGTTCAACGGCAGCTGCGGCTTTTTCAAAGCCGCCCGGGCGGCGCATGTCCTTTAAGATCCCTTCTGATACATGCTGAAGCGGTACGTCAAGATAGGGCAGAACAAGTCCTTCTCCCATAAGCTCTACCACGCGTTCGGCCTCAGCTGAGGGATAGACATAATGTACCCGTACCCAAGGCCCGAGCGTTGCCAGTTTTTTTAAGAGTCCTGATAAAGTTTTTTTAGGATTTAAATCAAATCCGTAATCAGAAGAATCCTGAGCGATCACCAAAAGCTCGCGGACGCCGCGATCTCTTAGATCTTTGGCTTCGGTCAAAATGCTGTCTTCAGTACGGGAGCGCAACGGTCCGCGCAACGAGGGAATGATGCAGAAGCTGCAACGATGTCTGCAGCCTTCGGCAATTTTTATATACGCATAATGAGACGGAGTAAGCAAAATCCCCGATGCGGGCAAACGCTGGCGTGCTTCTTCAGGAGGTCTGCCGACAAGTTTTTCAATTGCGCGTATGACGGACGATCTTTTACCCGGGCCTATCACGGCTGCAGCTTTAGGACAACGCTCTTTTACAAGCTGCGCGCGCGTGCCCAGGCAACCTGTGACTATCACCTTGGCGTTTGATGACAACGCTTCGTTGACAGCTTCCAAGGATTCTTCCACGGCCGGATTGATAAAACCGCAGGTATTAACGATCACGAGATCACACTGAGCATAGTCAGGACTGGTGGCATAACCCATTGCTACCAAGGCAGAGCTTAAACGCTCCGTATCGACCAAATTTTTGGCACAACCTAAAGATACGAAACCTATGACGGGAATATTCTGCATAATTCTTGAAATGAAGAAGGGAAAATTAAGATGACATTTTCTGCATTTAACCAGAACAAGCAGATAACGTCTTTAACAATTCAAAGCCCGGATCGCAGGATCCGGGCATTCATCATCAACAGATAATAAAGAAAGGATCAGTCTTTAAAAGCCTGTTGTAAAGGAGGAACTACCTGCTTCTTGCGGCTCATGACGCCTTTGATGAATTCGCCTTCTTTGGAGGCAC
>CALBLB010000055.1 GCA_937896115.1 uncultured Succinatimonas sp. | reverse complement strand
CCCGCGACCAATGGATTAAGAGTCCACTGCTCTACCAACTGAGCTAACGACCCAATCAGGATCCAATTTTATTTGAAGTGGTGGGTCGTGAGGGGGTCGAACCCGCGACCAATGGATTAAGAGTCCACTGCTCTACCAACTGAGCTAACGACCCAATCAGGATCCAATTTTATTTGAAGTGGTGGGTCGTGAGGGGGTCGAACCCGCGACCAATGGATTAAGAGTCCACTGCTCTACCAACTGAGCTAACGACCCAACTTCAAATTCAGGCTGGTGGGTCGTGAGAGATTCGAACTCTCGACCAACGGATTAAAAGTCCGCTGCTCTACCGACTGAGCTAACGACCCGGCCTTTTGTTTGTTGAAGTAAATCAACGCGAGCTATTTTACTAAAATTTTGCGTTTGTGCAAGTTTTTTTTATAATTTTTTTGAACTTTTTTTATAAATGGCTTATATATGCCTTTTACGGCATTATTTTTTTTGGTGGATTTCATGGCACTGATGCTGATAACCGGAGCTTCGCGAGGTTTGGGAAGAGCTTTCGCATTTTTACACGCCAGAAAAAAAGGTGATCTTATTCTGGTCTCACGATCACAAGATCAGCTTGAAGCTTTAAAAAACGAACTTCAAGAAAAATTTGGTATCAAAGCATATGTGTTGGTACAGGATCTCTCCAAACCAGATGCAGCAACGGAACTTTATCTCAGGATAAAAAAAATGGATCTAACACCTGACTTTGTGGTCAACAATGCAGGGATAGGATGCAACGGAGCATTGGAACAACTTTCATGTGCAGAGCTTGAACGCCTGCTGACGCTTAACATCACCTCTCTTGCTCTGCTTACCAGATTGTATCTTAGCGATATGAGAATAAGAGGTTACGGACGCATCTTAAACGTCTCCTCTATAGCCGCATTGATACCGGGACCTTATATGTCGCCGTATTACGCTTCCAAAGCCTTTGTAAAAAGTTTTTCAGAAGCTTTATGGCAAGAATGCCGCAAAAGCGGTGTCAGTGTAACCGTCCTACTTCCTGGGCCCTTGGCTACAGATTTTGTCAAAGCCTCAAGACTTCAGAAAAGCGCAGTTTCAAGACTTTTTACGGCAAATCCTGATAAAGTTGCAAAGAAAGGCTATCAAGCCATGCTCAAAAGAAAACGTCAAATCATCGCAGGTATGGGCCCCGTCCTTTCGCTTTTGATGCGTATGGTTCCGTTGTTACCTCAAAAAATAGTTTTATTCGTCACTGCTAAATTGCAGGAGCCTCAAAATAAATAAGGGAAGGTTTAACCTTCCCTCTTTACTACTCAAATTTAGCAAGATCATGAACCATAACTAAATTAGGGATTTCAGATCCCGA
>CALBLB010000054.1 GCA_937896115.1 uncultured Succinatimonas sp. | reverse complement strand
CATCTTTACCAGACTTAACAATCTGATGACCAATTCAGTATTAGATCAGGATATAGATTTTGCCAAAGCGTTGGGTTTTACCAACGAGGAAACGGCTTCCTTGCTTAAATATTATGATTTGGACGACTGTTTTAATGAAGTTAAAAAGAATTATGACGGCTATTGTTTTGCCGGCATCGAAATATATTGTCCTTGGGATGTGATTAAATTTTGCGAAGCTGCCATAGCGTCCAAACGCCAAAATCGGCGCATAAGCTACGGCAACTACTGGGTAAGCTCAAGCGGTAACGAGATCATCAGACAATTTTTAGATGTTCTCGGAGCAAAAGATGTTGAGATCATGCAAGATCTTTTAAACGGAAAGAGTGTGAAACTGCAGATCAACGAAAACTTAAATTATGATGATCTTCAAAAACATCGCCTCAAAGACTTTTGGACACTGATGTTGCACACTGGGTATCTGACGATCACCCAAAACTGCAACGTTCAGGAAAACGAATACGAAGTTCGCATTCCCAATGCAATGGTAAAAGAAGCATTCACCGCCAGGATCATTGATTATTATGCGACGGCTCCCAAGATCAAGGGCATTGGTGAGCAAGTCGTGCTCTCTTCTTTAAACGCAGATCCTTTGGGCTTAAACAGGATACTGCTAGATTTTCTTGAAGCATACGTTTCTGTTCGTGATATAGGCAAGGGACCGATGCGTGAAAATCACTATCACGGGATCATGACCGGACTTATTGCAGGACATGACGAGCTCATACGCGACTTCTCGTCAAATCAGGAAGCCGGTAACGGTTATCCTGACATAACTTTTCTCTCTGCAAATCGCCGCACTGCCGTGATCATGGAATTAAAGCAGAGCACTGATCTAAACGCTGTCTACGATACGGCAGGCGATGCTTTAGAGCAAATCAAACACCAAAAATATGCAACGAAATTTCAGAATGATCCGCTCATCGAAAAAATCTTCTGCTACGGGATCTGTTTTTGCAAAAAAAATTGCGCCGTAGCCTTTGACAAGATCATCAAATGATCAAGTGCCGATTTAATCGGCACCCCTTAAGATTTTACAAAAGTAGAACTATAAAGATCTTTAAAGGTATAGGACAATGTAAATAGCTTGTTTAAGCGTTTTGTAGCTTATCTAAAGAAGAAAAAAACATCATTATGTAGTTCTATTTAAGACTACATAGGAAGTTTATTAAAATTCATACCTATTACCTTAAGCGCTCCCCCCCTGCCATTGAAAGCCATTTCTTTCTTGACGTCAATTACCGAACAATCATTGACATTGGTGATGCCCTTTAATAAGCTTTCATAAGAGATCATATCTCTTCTCCTATTTTTGATTTAGCTCAATACAACAATAGCAGAAAGATG
>CALBLB010000053.1 GCA_937896115.1 uncultured Succinatimonas sp. | reverse complement strand
ATCGAGGTTCGTTTCCCCGATTGCACCGCCAATCCTTATCTGGCCTTCGCAGCCATGCTGATGGCAGGTCTTGACGGTATCAAGAATCATATTGAGCCGGGCGATCCTATGGATAAGAACCTCTATGATCTGCCTGCAGAAGAAGCTGCCGCCATTCCTCAGGTGTGCACTTCCTTGGAAGAAGCTCTCAAATCCTTGGAAGCAGATCACGACTACCTGCTTGAAGGCGGAGTATTCAGTGAAGACTTCATCCAATCCTTCATCGACTTGAAGGTTGAGGAAGATACCAAAGTACGCTCCACTCCGCATCCTGCCGAGTTCGAGCTCTACTATGCTCTTTAATCAGCTAATATACTGATTATAAATAAAAATTTAAATAAAATATACGGGTCCCGCAAGGGACCCGTTCTACCCCTGCAGTTCAAAATGCACTAAAACAGGTAATACTATGGCACAGCAAGGCCTTTATCGCAGCGAATACGAACATGACGCCTGCGGCGTCGGCTTCATCGCACATATCAAGGGACAGAAGAGCCACAGTCTGGTCTCTCAGGCTCTGGAAGTGCTCAAGAATCTGACTCACCGCGGTGCGGTTGGAGCCGATCCTCTTCAGGGCGACGGCGCCGGCATACTCATCCAAATTCCCGATCAACTCTTCCGTGACGACATGAGACGTCAGGGCGTCACTCTCCCGCCTTCAGGCGAATACGGCGTCGGCATGGTATTTCTTCCTCAGGAAGAAGCCTCACGTCACGCCTGTCAAGAAGAAATAGAGCGAGCCGTAGCCGCCGAAGGTCAGGTACTGTTAGGATGGCGAGATGTCCCCGTAGATGAGGAGATCCCCATTTCTCCGGTTGTACGTGAAAAAGAGCCGGTTATACGCCAAATCTTCATAGGGCACAGTCCCGATGTTTTGGTAACCGATGCCTTGGAGCGCAAACTCTACATCATCAGAAAACGCTGCTCAATTGCCATAGACAACCTGCATTTAAAACACTGCAAAGAATTCTACATTCCCTCGCTTTCTGCACGTACCATAGTCTACAAAGGACAACTACTGGCAAAGCAGATAGGTGAGTACTATAAAGATCTGCAAGACTCCCGTTGCATATCTGCAATCGCCCTCATTCATCAGCGTTTCTCCACCAATACTTTCCCTCAGTGGTCTTTGGCTCATCCATTCCGCATGATCGCCCACAACGGAGAAATCAACACGTTGCGCGGCAATTTCAACTGGATCCGTGCCCGTGAAAAGCACATCAGCTCTCCGGTGTTCGGAAATGATTTGGAAAAACTCTGGCCGCTCATCTTCCAAGGACAGTCTGACTCGGCTTCGTTTGACAACGTTTTCGAACTTTTGACCATGTCAGGCTATTCACTGGCTCAGGCTGCCATGATGATGATCCCTTCTGCCTGGGAAAAAGACAAACTCATGGATCCTAAGCTGCGTGCCTTTTATGAATACTACGCTGCCATGATGGAGCCTTGGGACGGTCCTGCTGCCGTAGCCTTTACCGACGGACGCCAGGTGGGAGCCACTTTGGACAGAAACGGACTTAGACCTGCCCGTTATCTCATCACCAAAGACGATCTCGTGGTCATGGCTTCTGAAGCAGGTGTTCTCAACATCGACGAAAAACGCGTGTTAAGACACTGGAGACTTGAGCCCGGGCGCATGTTGCTCATCGATACGGAGCAGGGACGCATCATCGACGATTCTGAAATCAAGAATTCTCTTGCCACCGCCCGTCCTTATCCTGAATGGATTGAAAAAGTACGTATCCGTCTGTCCGATATCAAAGAAGAGCCCGAACGTCTGCCGCTTAACCTTAACTTAAAAGCTCTGATGGGCGTGTTCGGTTATACCCGCGAAGATGTCGAGCGTCTGATAAAACCCAAAGCGGTTAACGGAAAAGAACCGGTATTGTCCATGGGCAATGATGCTCCTTTGGCCGTGCTGTCTAAAAAACCGCGTCAGCTTTACGATTATTTCCGCCAGCTTTTTGCTCAGGTTACCAATCCTCCTATCGATCCTATTCGCGAAGCCATGGTAACTTCGCTGGTCTCATTCATCGGCCCGCGTCCTGATCTGCTGAACATCATGGATAACAACCCTCCGGTACGACTTGAAGTATCGCAACCGGTGTTAAGCGATGCCGATATGGAAAAGATCCGTAATATCGATGCTTTTACGGGCTCAAAATTCCGCTCTCAGGAACTTGATATCACCTACCCTTTAAGTTGGGGAAAAGACGGTATCGAAGCACGTCTTGCGTCCATTATGGCTGCCGCTGTTGATGCCGTAAAATCAGGTAAAAACATCCTCATTATCACCGACCGCCGCGTCAGTGAAAAACGTCTTGCAATCCCCGCACTTTTGGCTACTTCCGCCGTTCACCAATGTCTGGTACGCCACGGACTTAGAACCTCAACCGGTTTGGTAGTGGAAACAGGCTCTGCCCGCACCGTACATCAGTTTGCACTCTTGGGCGGTTACGGCGCCGAAGCCGTCAACCCTTATGCAGCCTTTGCGGTGGTCAAATCCTTGGCCCAGGGTCCTGAGCAGGAACGCGAATACCTTGCAAACTACGTGCACGCCATCGATGCAGGTCTCTATAAGACCATGTCAAAGATGGGCATTTCCACTTACATGTCCTACACCGGAGCTCAGATCTTCGAAGCCATAGGTTTGTCTCAGGAATTTGTCGACACCTACTTTAAGAACACTTCAACTCAGGTAGGCGGAGTAGGACTGTTCGATATAGCCGATGAAGCCGTTAAGATCCACACTCAGGCTTTCAACCGTTTAAATCGCGCCGATTTGTCCTTATCCTCAGGAGGGGATCTCAACTGGAGATACGGCGGTGAAGAGCATATGTGGACCCCGGAAGCCGTGGTTTCTCTGCAGCGCGCCGTACGCACCGGCAACTACGATCTCTACAAACAATACGCAAAGGAAATAAACGATCAGTCAAAACGTCTTATGACTTTGCGCGGCATGTTCGGCTTCAAACCTACTAAGGCAGTTCCTCTTGACGAGGTTGAAAGCGAAGAGAGCATCATTCACCGCTTTGCCTCATCGGCTATGTCAATGGGAGCAATTTCCACAGAAGCTCACACGGCTTTGGCAATTGCCATGAACCGTCTTGGCTCTATGTCCAATTCAGGCGAAGGCGGTGAGGATCCCGATCGCGATGCCGTGATCACCAAAGACACCACCTTAAAAGCCGTATTGGGAGATGCCGTAGTCAAAGACATCCAGCTTAAAAAAGGTGACAGCCTGAGATCAAAGGTTCGTCAGGTAGCTTCAGGACGTTTCGGCGTTACCGCAGATTACCTGGCCCATGCCGACATGATCCAAATAAAAATGGCTCAGGGTGCAAAACCAGGTGAAGGCGGACAGCTGCCTGGGCACAAAGTCTCAGCCTATATAGGCAAATTAAGACACTCTCTGCCCGGTATAGGACTTATTTCCCCTCCGCCTCATCACGACATCTATTCAATTGAAGATCTGGCTCAGCTTATCTTTGATTTGAAACTTGCCAATCCTAAAGCCGGGATCTCGGTAAAACTGGTGTCGGAAGTAGGCATAGGTACGGTTGCAGCCGGTGTTGCCAAATGTAAAGCCGATCACATCGTGATCTCAGGTCACGACGGCGGAACGGGAGCTGCTCCTGCGTCTTCCATGAAATACGCAGGCTCTGCATGGGAAACTGGACTTGCCGACGTTCAACAGACTCTGGTAATGAACCGTCTGCGCTCACGCGTGACTTTGCAAGTTGACGGACAGATAAAAACCGGTCGTGACGTGATCATAGGTGCATTGTTAGGTGCCGACGAATTCGGATTCGGTACTGCTCCTTTGGTATGCCTCGGCTGTACCATGATGAGAAAGTGCCAAAAGAACACCTGCCCTGCAGGTATTGCTACACAGGATCCGCAATTGCGTGCGCAATTTGTCGGCACTCCCGAGCAGGTGGAGAACTATTTCCACTTTGTAGCCCGCGAAGTGCGTGAACTTATGGCCGTGTTGGGCTTCCGTACCTTCGATGAAATGATAGGTCGCAGCGATCTCCTGATAAAGCTTGACGAGCCTCAGTTTGAAAAAGCCAACAAACTCTCGTTCACCCGCATCTTCTTCAAAGATCCTCTGCTTGCAAAAGAGCCTGCACATCACTCCACTTCTCAGGATCACGGACTTGAGAAGGCTTTGGACAATCGCTTTATGGATACGGTAAAAGAAGCCGTCCGCAGCGGCAAAGCCGTTACCATAGAGTCGGAAGTTAAAAACGTAAACCGCTCGGTAGGTACCCTGGTATCAGGATATCTGGCTTCGTTGTCCAAAACTTTTGCAGATAATTTCATCACTCTGCAGTTACGCGGAACCGCAGGTCAGTCTCTGGGTGCTTTCTTAAAGAAAGGCGTGACCTTGAAACTTACCGGCGAGGCCAACGACTATGTGGGCAAGGGCCTGTCAGGCGGTATTATCGCCGTCTCCCCGTACGAGGTATTCTCAGGCGATCGCAGAGCCAATATTATTGCCGGCAATACCTGCCTTTACGGTGCTACCACAGGTGAGGTTTATCTCTCCGGGGTTACCGGCGAACGTTTCTGCGTAAGAAACTCAGGAGCTTCTGCAGTATGTGAAGGCGTAGGCGATCACGGTTGTGAATATATGACCGGCGGTACCGTACTCATCCTTGGCCGTACCGGACGCAATTTCGGCGCCGGCATGTCAGGCGGCATAGCCTATGTCTATGACGAGGACAACACCTTCCGTTCACGTCTTGCCAATGAGAATTTCTTAATTTCCAACGTGGTTGCCGCCAACGCTGCCGATCCGCGCGTACCTCTGCATGAGGGATTAAGCGACGAGAAGATCATCAAAGCATTGCTCGAAAAACACTTAAAGCTTACTGCAAGCCCGATAGCCGAGCACATTCTTAAAAACTTCGACTCGGAACTTGGCCGTTTCGTAAAGGTCTTCCCCTCTGAGTATTATCACGCCCTTCAAGCAATGCAGGAGGCTAAATAAAATGGGATTTGAAAGAGGTTTTCTCGATTACGAGCGCATTGAGCCAGCTATCACCCCAGTAGCCGAGCGCATTTTGAATTTCAAGGAATACTACGCCACGCTTTCTGATCACGATGCGATGATCCAAGCCGGGCGTTGCATGGACTGCGGCACGCCTTTTTGCATGCACCAGTGTCCCTTGCACAATTGCATTCCCGATTTCAATGATTTCGTCTGCCGCGGAGAATATCGCAAGGCTTTGAACGTACTGCAAAGTACCAACAGCTTCCCTGAGTTCACGGGCAGGTTATGCCCGGCTCTTTGCGAGGAAGGCTGTACTCTTAGCATTCATCGTCAGGCCGTAGGCATCAAATCAATAGAGCGCAAGATAGCCGAATATGCTTTTGAGCACGGCCTTATCCACGCAGAGCCGTCAACTCACCGTAGCTTCAAAAAAGTTGCCATCGTAGGTTCAGGTCCTGCAGCCTTGGCCTGTGCTCAGGCTTTGTCTCAACGCGGACACAATGTTACCGTGTACGAGAAAAACGACAAAGCAGGCGGCCTTTTACGTTACGGTATCCCCGATTTCAAACTGCCCAAAGAGATCCTGGACAGACGCCTGAGCGTGATGGAATCAGAGGGCATAACGTTCAAAACGGGGGTTTTGGTAGGCTCTCCTGAAAATCAAAGCAGCGGAGTGTTCTGCAACGCCAAAGAAAGCATCAGCGGCAAAGAACTTTTGGAAAAATACAGTGCCGTAGTTCTGTGCCCTGGCTCTGAAGTACCGCGCGATCTTAAGATCCCGGGGCGCGAACTTAAGGGTATTCATTACGCCTTGGATTTTCTCATTTCCCAAAATCTTGAAATTCAGGGTGCTAATGAAAACACAATCGATGTTGCAGGAAAGAACGTGGTGGTAATAGGCGGCGGTGAAACAGCTTCTGATTGCATCGGTACTGCCATACGCAAAGGAGCCAAATGCGTAACCCAACTTGACTACCACGACGAACTTCCTGAGACCGTCGACGTTTTCAGTACCTGGCCTGAATGGAGACGCATCAAGCGTACCTCTCCTTCTCAAAAAGAAGGATGCGTAAGACTGTTCTCAACCAACACCACTGCATTTGTAGGTAAAAACGGGAAACTTTGCGGGATCACTACTCAAAAAGTACGCTGGGGCAAAGGTCACCACTTTGAAGGCATAGCAGGAACCGAAGGCGCCATGGATGCCGACGTTGCCCTGATCGCCATGGGTTATTCACACCCGTCCCCTTCTCTTGCCCAAGAGTTCGGCCTTGAAACTGACAACCGCGGC
>CALBLB010000052.1 GCA_937896115.1 uncultured Succinatimonas sp. | reverse complement strand
ATAGTGGGGAGGTTGTTTTCGGTGTTTCCCGGGGTGATCTTCAGAACATCGAAAAAAGAACTCATCAGGGTAACCATTTTCTCATGGTATCCCTTATCGGCAGCCTTAGCCAAAGGCACGTCGTATTCATCGATGAGCAGGATAACCTGATGGTTAAAATGCTGGTATAGACATCTGCTTAAAGTTTTGAGTGCAGATACCAAGGTGGAACGATGCTTTTGATCCTCAAGAAAATACTGGTTGCAAAGATTGCCCAGAAGCAATTTGTCTTCAGGTAGAAGTTTTGGACTTTCCCTCAAATAAGCAAAACTTTTGGTTAAAGTAGCTACGCTTTCAGCAAGCATGGCATAGGCTTCGTCAAAGTCATCCCCGCTTACATTTTTTAATGACAGGAAGATTACCGGGAATTTTCCCATAAAATTGTCAACAAAGTTTTTATCTTTGAAGATGGCAGTAGAGCTGAAAAGTTCTTCTTGAAAGTCGGTATTGGCAGGATCTTGTCGGTTGATTTGCAGAAAATCGGCAAACATATGCATGAGCAAGGTTTTTCCGAATCTGCGCGGGCGGGTAAACAGAAGTACGGAACTGCTGTCCTCTGCAAAGACAGTTTTGAGAAACAAGGTTTTGTCGACGTAATATTTTCCGGTACTGATAAGTTGGGAAAATGATTCACCGCCTAAAGGCAATTCTTTACATTTGTTGGTGCTACTCATCGTGCGGATCCTCATTTTGGAAATTTCCTTGCGCTCATCATATCCTAAGAAGTAATGTATGAGCATTAGCAAAAGAATGTAATTTTAACTGCCTGAAAAATAAATAGAACTATAATAAATTTTCCGGCATGAGCCTAAATCTTCTTAAGAGTGAGGCTTCCTTTAAGGTAATAATGCGGTTGCCTTTGATAAAATGCGTTCGTTTTACTGATTAAGCTTTAAGGAGTTTTGTGTTTTGAGCCAAATAACGTCAGTATATCTTGCTCCTATGGAAGGTCTTGCAGATCCTCCTTTAAGAAAAGTGCTGTGTCCGCACGGAGGCTATGACTGGTGTTTTTCCGAGTTCATACGCGTAACCGACGAAGGGCTTTCTGAAAAGACCTTGGTGAACGATTGTCCCGAACTTTTAAACGGCGGATATACACAAGACGGTACCCCCTGCAGGGTCCAGCTGTTGGGAGATAATCCCAAACTTATGGCAGATGCTGCAAAGAAGGCGGCACGTCTGGGGGCTTTGGGAGTAGATCTTAATTTTGGCTGTCCTTCGCGTTTTGTGCATCATTCAGGATCCATGCTTTTGAAAGAACCTGAGCTTTTGCATGATATTACTGCATGCGTACGTCAGGAGCTCGATCCTAAGGTTTTGCTGTCAGTAAAGATACGTTGCGGTTTTGCCGATAAAAAAGAGCTTCCTTCTATATTAGATTCCGTAGCATTGTCAGGAGTTTCTGAGGTAATAGTGCATTGTCGCACGCGATCTGAGCTTTACCGTGCCGATGCCCTTGATTGGTCGGTATTAAAACCCATGGCAGGACTCTATCCTGGCGTGGTGCTCGTGGCCAACGGGGATATCAATAATGCAGAGGATGCCCAAAAATGTCGTGAGCTGTCAGGATGTGAGCATGTAATGTGCGGTCGCGGCGGTTTTATGTTGCCGAATATAGGAAAGGTGCTTAAAAACGGTGAAAAACCCTATAACGAGGTACAAACTCTTATGGTCATGCGCGAAGTGGCCGAAGAATTTGTGAATATGGGGATAAGACGTGAGAAAATTATACTTGACCGCACGAAGCAGTTTTTAAGTTATGCACGTCTCGGATCTCCTAATTTGCGTGAATTTTTTAAAAAATTCTGCCGATGTGCAAGCGTGAGCGAATGTTTTGAAATGATAGATCGGAGAATAAAATCAGCAGAACTAGGAGAGGTTTTATGAAAAAACTTTGTTTTTATGTTTTGGGGGTGTTAACTCTGTCGTCGTTTTCAGTTTGCGCCAAAGAAGATGCTTCGGAGATACGTAACGTATATTTTCCGCCTGTACCTGAATTTTGGGAGCAGAGCATCGAAGGTCAAAGCATAGTTTACAG
>CALBLB010000051.1 GCA_937896115.1 uncultured Succinatimonas sp. | reverse complement strand
TCAAGTACTACCGCAGCTTTGGCGCTCGGTGATGCGCTGGCTATTGCCCTTATGCAGGCAAGAGATTTTAAAAAACAGGATTTTGCGCTGTTTCACCCGGGCGGATCTTTGGGACGACGCCTGCTTACCACCGCAGGTGACGTAATGAAAAGCGACGATCTGCCTTTTTTAAACCCGAATACTTTGCTTTGCGAAGCTATCATCGTGATCAGCGAAAAGAAGCTTGGATTAGGCTTGATGGTAGACAAGGAAAAAAGATTATTGGGACTTATTACGGACGGTGATATACGCCGCGCCATGCTTACCAATCAGGAGCATTTTTTTAAAATCACCTGTGCTGAAATCATGACGAAAAACCCAGTCACCGTTTCATCATCTGAAAAAATCAGTAATGTGGAAAAGATGTTTAAAGAACATATGATCCATTCAGTTCCGGTAGTGGATGAAAACGGATCGATTCTTGGGGTTTGCGATCATTTCTCCTGCATGATCTGATCTGTATTTATGCTCTAATAAGAGCAGTTCCCGCCTGTGTCGTGAAGCAATCGTTTAAATAACAGCCAATTAAGCATGATCTTAAACTTGTTACCGTAAACTCTTACGGTAACTTTCATCTGATCTCTTTTGAATTTTTCATTTTTTAACCAATTTTTTCTCTATTAAGCTTGTATAGAAGCCCTTCAAAATAATACTTTGTAAATTAAGAGTAAAATTCTCATATTATGTATGTAAGAAAAATTGTTACCGAATAACATCTCTTTACAACTCATCTGATCTATTTTTAAAAATTTGACCTTGAGCACAATTTTTTGCAGTTTTAAAGTTTTAAAATAAGCACAGTTGAATTTACTTCTGCTTTTTGGAGTTTTTATTATGATCCTAGTAAGACCGCATTGATTTCCGGTGGCAGCCGTGGCATCGGCTTTGCTATTGCAGAGCTCTTCTATAAAGAAGGTGCCAATGTGTACATTATGTCCCGTACTGCCGAGCAGCTCGCCGGTGCCGTCAAGAAGATCGGTAACGGTAACGAAGAGCGCATTCACGGCATTCCCTGCGACGTAAGCTCCAAGACCTCTGTTGACGAGGCTTTTGAGCGTATCGCTGCTGACGGTGCCGAGATCGACGTGCTGG
>CALBLB010000050.1 GCA_937896115.1 uncultured Succinatimonas sp. | reverse complement strand
GGCGTGCCCTACCTTCTTTGGCCATGATCATCGTGGTCATAGGCGGCATTATTGCCGGAATTTATACGGCAACCGAAGCTGCCTGTTCTGCAGTGGTATATGCCTTGATCCTCTCCGGAGTTTACAAGCAGCTGAACGTCAAAGTATTACTAGAAATGGCACGCGACACCATTTTAATCAGCTCGTTAGTGCTGTTTTTAATCGGTTGTTCAACGGTAATGTCATATGTGCTTGCTTATATCCAGTTACCCAAACTGATTTCTGAAGCAATTTTAGGCGTAACACACAGTACCTTCATCATTTTACTTTTGATGAACATCATTTTACTGTTGGTAGGAATGTTTATGGATTTAACCCCAGCGGTATTGATCTTTACTCCAATCTTCTTGCCGATTGCCGAGGCCATAGGTATACATCCGGTGCACTTCGGAATGATCATGATGTTTAACCTCTGCGTGGGGATCACCACTCCTCCGGTGGGGGCTGCCCTCTTTGTAGGTTGTTCAATTAGCAAAGTTTCAATTGAACTTGCAACCAAAAGGCTTTTACCTTTCTTCATTTCAACTATAGCAGGTCTCATGGTGATCACGTATGTACCGCAATTAAGCCTTGCTATTCCTAAATGGGCCGGGATGATTAACTGAAAATAACTGTGAGGTGAATATGGCAATTAGTTGTTTTTACTGTGAAGACGGCGAGAAAAGACGCTCTCTTATGATTGAGATCTGTTCGCTCTCGGTATCAACTTTATATTTAAATCGTGATCAGAAGCATAAAGGACGCTGTGTGCTCAAGTTTAAAGATCACAAGACGGATTTAAGCGCCTTGACCCAGGAAGAAAATACTGCTTTTTTTACTGACTTAAGAAAGGTGTCTCAGGCTTTAAACGAGCTTTTTCATCCTGCTAAAATTAATTACGCAATCTACGGCGATCTCGTACCGCACCTGCATGTACATATAGTCCCGAAGTATGAAAACGGATTGCAGTGGGGCGGACCTTTTTCCGATGATATTCCCAAGCTGCTTTTGTCAGATGACGAATATCGTATCTTGATAGACGCTATCAGAGAAAAACTTAATTAAAAATCAGAGAAAAAAGAGGTGATTATGAATAATTTTAATTTCTGCAGACCAACTGATTTTTATTTTGGTCGCGGCGTTGAAAATGATGCAGGCGAGATCTGCAAAAAACACGGCGCAAAGAAAGTTCTCATTCATTTTGGCGGCGGCAGTGCAATAAAGTCAGGTCTTTTAGACAAAGTAGAAGCTTCGCTTGATAAGGCCGGAATTTCCCATTTAAGACTTGGCGGAGTCAAACCCAACCCTCGCGCCGAACTTGTCTACGAAGGTATAGAGCTTTGCAGAAAAGAAGGCGTAGATACCGTGTTGGCTGTAGGCGGCGGCAGTGTGATCGATTCATCAAAAGCCATCTGCAACGGAGTTAAATACGACGGTGATTTCTGGGATTTTCACATGGGCGGAGTGATCCCCAAAGATTCCCTGACATTAGGTTGCGTACTGACCATAGCTGCCGCAGGATCTGAAGGTTCAAACAGTTGTGTGATAAACAAGGTTATCGACGGGGTAGTTAAGAAAAAGGGATGTAACTGCCAGTGCAATGTACCTGATTTTGCGATCATGGATCCTGAACTTACGACGACTTTACCTCCTTATCAAACTGCCTGCGGTGCTTGCGATATCATGTGTCATGTAATGGAGAGATATTTCACTAATACCAAAGACGTTGAGCTTACCGACGGTCTTTGTGAAGGAGTATTGCGTACTATGGTCGCCATGATCCCGAGAGTCATGAGCGATCCTAAAGATTACGAAGCTCGCGCCAATATCATGTGGGCATCCACTATGGCTCACAATAATATCTGCGGTGTGGATCGTGAGCAGGATTGGGGATCGCATCGTATTGAGCAGGAACTGTCGGCTTTTTATGATTGTGCCCACGGAGCAGGGCTTGCGGTAGTGATGCCTGCCTGGATGGAATGTGTCATGGAGCATGACGTCATGCGTTTTGCTCAGTTTGCCAATCGAGTATTCGGTATAAGCGTTGATTTTGAGCATCCCCAGAGAACTGCAAAAGCCGGAATTGCCGCATTGCGTGCTTTGTGGAAGAGTGCCGGTTTACCGCTTAATTTTGAAGAATTAGGGGCCAAACGTGAGGACATTCCGGTTCTTGTTGATCACTTAGTGAAGGATGACAAGACCGAAGGTCATTTCGTGATCATGGACGGTCCGTTCATTACAAAAGTGTTGGAGCATGCTGCTGATTATCGCGATTAAAATTTACTTTGATCTGATTTAACAGATATTTTCGGGTCGAAAGTAAACTTCCGACCCTTTTTTATTCGTAAAAAGCAAAAATGATTATCGGACCTCAGAAGTAAAGGTATGGGGTGGACAGACTCGTAACCAAAATTTACAGCTGTTTATTGGGGCCATCTGCTGATATTGTTAATTTGGAAGACTGGTGACACCTCATTTAAGAGCAAGTTTATAGGATCGATTATGGAAGCTGAAAAATCGAGAGTTCCGGCCTTAAATCGCTGTTTGAAATTAATTGAGCTTATAAGCGGAGCTGACAATCTTACGGTGAACGAGCTCTCTGCATTAAGTAATATTCCTAAAAGTTCAGTTTACGTACTGCTTGATGAAATGGAAAAACAGCGATTGGTACGCCATAAATCAGACGGTACCTATCAGCTTTGGGTAAGAGTAATAGAACTTGGACAGTTAGCCTCGGCCAAGCTTGATTTAAGGGAAATTGTGACAGAAGCCCTGCGCCCTTTGATGGATGAAATCGATTGCCTGGCTTTGAATTTCGGGATCATGGACGGGGATGAGGGGTATTACCTCATCAAAATGTCCAATCCAAGATGTAGCGTAAGTTTGAGATCAAAAGCAGGCGGCAAATTGTCATTGGTAAGAGACGGGCTTGGAAAGTGTCTTTTAGCCTTTCAATCATTGCATGTGCGCATGCGTCTTCTGCCTTTGCTTGATTACGTGAAAGTAACGCAAACATCCATTACTACTCCGCAGGCTTTAAAACAGGAGCTTTCCAAAATAAGAAAACAGGGCTGGTCTCTTGGAAACTGTGAAAACGAATTGGGCGGACGCAGTGTTTCCGCTCCGGTATTCGGAACTGGTAAGCTCCTCATAGGTGCCGTTTCTGTTCAGGGACTTGCCAATCAGTTAACTGACGAAGTGATCCCAAAGTATGTAGAGACAATAACAAGATGTGCCCACAGTTTGAGCACTAAACTTGGTGGCGGGTAAAAAAACTAAGCAGAATTATCAATTTTAATGATGCCTGGGCTTTTAATTAATTTTGATTGAACGTAAATGTTTGCATTAGCTTTCTAACAATCTTCCGGGATCTCAAAATAAAAAGCATCTTCGGATTTTTTCTGTTTACTGTTTTTGGTAGTCGTTGGCTTTTTACGGTGCGTAGCTACCGGGGTGATCTGTTCTTGCGCATCATCTTTTACAGCTTTTGCCAAAACGTTTTTCAAGTGCCGCGGTTGTGAATTGTCGGCAAATTTTACGGCATTACTTTGTAGTAACTCTTTGCCTGACAGCAACAGAGTACCCTGATCAGGTGAGCGTTGCAGGCAGCATACTTCGTCTGCACAATCTTTGCCGTCCGGGATCATGACTTTTTCTCCGCGATGTACGATAACAAGCTGAGCTCCGTAGAGATTGTAGTCATCGCGTTTGAATAGTCTTGGCAGATACAATTGAGCAAAAGGCGGCAAATAAGCATTGAAATCGTCGATCACGGCTATACCGCCGTCTTTTAAGGCAAGGAACGAACTGGTGATGATGGCAAGTTCTGAGATGACGCTGGCGCCTTCATCAGCCAAATCAAGCTCGTAAAATTTTCCCGGCACCGTGCTTGAGTGTTTGCACAATATCTTTTTGATGGCGGTTGAATGCTCGTGATATTCACAGCGCAGTTCAAGAACGTTGGAGATATCTTTTAAAACGTCTGACAACAACTTGAAAAAAATCGCATTAAAAGCTTTTTCTTCATCTGCGGATTTATGCACATTGACAATATGAGCATTGAGCATATCCACAATGGCTTGAGCGCTGAAGCTTTCATTATTTATAAAATAAGTACGGCATGACAGTTCCTGAACCAGTTCATAGAGCAGGAAACTTTCGTCGTACATACTGATCTTTTGTAAAACGGAGATCTTTTGCAGAAGTTCTGTACCGGTTTCATCCTGTTTTAGGCAGGATAAATAGGCATCGCGACAAGGATCGTCGGTTTTTGTGTTTTCAAGATCTTCTTTGGTGAAGAATAAAGAAGGAAAACTTGTGAATATGCCGTTTTTAAGTTCATAGCTAAAATCGTCGTGTCCTTGAACCCTGCAAGATTCTTGCAAGATCTTTTCAGCATTAAAACTTATGCGATATGTGACCAAGTAGCGTTTGGCAGGATCTTTATTGAGAGCAGGAGAGCTGTCACTGCTTAAATCGAAAGTTCCTTCAAGTACGCAGGGGGCACGCGCAAGGTTGGGATCTTCAAGGCAAGGATCGTAAAGCTCCGCAAGAGGTTTGTCCTTGGTTGCGATACTGCATAAGGTTTTAAAAGCATCGAACAAAGTGCTTTTACCAAAAGATGAAAGGCCGATGATGTTTTTTACCGGCACCAAAATCTTGCGATAAGGATCGGTTTTCTCAGCTGCACCAGGATACAGCAGTCTTATTTCGCTGTAACGCTCGCCGCGATGTTCCTTTTTTAAGCTCAGATCGTCGCGATCAGCGGTAAAACTGACACTGCCGCTTCTTATGGAGCGAAAGTTTTGAATGAACAGATTTACCAGCATGTTTTCTCCTTACCTTTAAAACACGGCTACTTTGTGCGAAGCGTAACTAAACTTAAAATTTATACACCAATATTGCAATAACAGTAAAGAATGTTAGCACGGTCTTTGATTCAGTGCTCAAGAATATGTGAACTCCTACTGGATGTAAAAGTGTTTGAAATTCACATCAGTGATTAAAATCGTATGCACGGTGATGAAAGATGAGTGAACTATTGGCTCTTCATGATTGTTAAGACATTACAATGTAAAGCAAACAACCGACGATGACTATTCCAATTAAAACGATTGAAACGCCTATTAATATTTCCTTTTAAAGTTTCCTCAGTTTACGTACATCTTTACGAATTATTAAAGTCAGTATCATTAAATCTATTACGCATACTATTGCAAAAATTAAAACCGAAATTGCAATTCAATTTTTCTCATCATTGAGAAACTCATTAAAACTAAGAAAAGTAATAGATGCAGAAAGTACTCCAATCAAATATTACATGCGCTTTCTGCATATTTTAAAATTCTTTCAACGTAATC
>CALBLB010000049.1 GCA_937896115.1 uncultured Succinatimonas sp. | reverse complement strand
GCATGGGCCAAGGCTTACAGAGTTCTAAAATGTCACTTTAGGTGCTAAACACGGGTCCACACCGTTGCCGTTATGTTTGCGGCAACGGTTTTTTTCACCTCAAACATCAACATACCTCAGATAGAACGTTGATAAAAGCAACTTACATCACCAAAACTGACAATGGGGTTGTGCTAAAATTTCAAAATTAATCATATAAATCTGACTCGTTTAATGCAGTTGCTTTCTATATTATGGATTTCATTACTCTTTGGGATCAGGCTGTCCAAAACATCGTTAAGACCTTTGACGATGATAAAGAAAAAAAGCTCTTATTGTTGATTGGCTCTCAAGTTTCAATCTTTATTCAAGATAGTATTCTTACCTTTCAATGTAAGTCTCAATACGTCTCCACATTGATCCCTGAATACTTGTCTTTCTTCTTTAGAGAAGTAAAAAGACTAAGCGGCATGCAAAATCTCGGTGTAAGTATTCAAACCGCGGAAACACCTATATCTCCTTTACAGCCGTCTTATGTACAGCAACAGGTACCTCAGCAAAATATCGGACAACAACTCCAGCCTTCATACATGCAACAAAACATGTATCAAAACATGCAGGAGCCGTTAGCACAAAATTATCCGGTAGCGCAAAACTCACAGAATACGCTGATACAGGCACAAAACGTAAATCAGCAAAAATCATCATACGTATTTGAAGATCGCATCATGCGGGATAAAACGTTTGATAATTACGTAACAGATCCTGAAAATGAACTGATTTTTGCAATAGCAAGAAAAATTGCAGCCGATCCTGGTTCCAATAAAACCAATCCCTTTTATATCTACGGAGGATCAGGTTTAGGAAAATCACATCTGCTTTTTGCAATAGCAAACGAAATTAGAAAAACTCATCCAGAAAAAACCGTGGCTTACATGCGCGGTGAGGACTTTATTAACCTGTTTGTTAAGGCATTGATACCGAACAATAAACCGCAAAATTATAACTTTGAACAAATTAATTTCAAATCTGTTTTTACCAGCCAGGATGTGCTGATCATCGACGATATACAAAATTTCGTAAAAGCCAAAGCTGCGCGTGCCACATTCTTTGAAATCATTGCCGACATTTTGGACAAACCTAATCACCAACTAATTTTGGCTTCTGACGTACCTCCTGGAAATCTGGAAGGATTCAATGAACGAGAAACATCAAGATTCAGCTCTGGAGTATGTCGTGAAATATTCCCGCCCAATACGGAAACTCGAGCTGCAATTACAATCAGTAAATGTCGCGAATTTCATGTAGAACTGCCGGACAATATCATCGATTACATTGCAACACACATAAGGTCAAATGTACGTGAAATTGAAGGCGCGATCAAAACATTGAGAGCCGTAAAATCGACTATGAACGGTTTAACCTATGACGAAGCAGTTAAATCCTTGCAAAGTCTGGTTAATACATCAAGTCAAACAACAACAATTGACAATGTCAAAGAACGCGTGGCAAAAGAACTTTATGTAAGCGTTGAACAAATGGAATCACGTTCTAGAAAAAAACCTATATCAAGGGCTCGTTCCATTGCAATCACTTTAGCTTCTGAACTAATTCCAAGTTTGTCGCTAAACGATATAGGAAAATCATTCAAAAAAGATCATTCCTCTGTTCATACTGCTATAAAGAGAACCAGAAAATGGATTAATGAAGATCAGGAAATAAAAAATCTTTATCAAAAACTGGTCCTATCTTTAAAAAGGGACTGATCGCTTTAAGGAAAGCTAATTATGAAATTTACCGTATTATTTTCTGAAATTACAGATCAGCTCAAAGAAATGTCTAGAATCGCAGCTTCTAATAAACCAGAGGCTTCGATGCAAAACATATTAATGACCGTCAAAGACAAAAAACTTATCATGAGATCTACTGACGGTAATATTGAACTTGAAGCAGAAGTACCTCTTGTTGACGTTGAATCAGACGGGGCAACAACCATCAACGCAGGAAAATTATTTGAAGTATGTAGCAAAAGTGGGAAATCATCTGCAGCTACCATTTCTCTTGATGCTGATGCTCAAATGCTTCAGGTAGAGGCTGATAACACAGTTTACGAAATTAGAAGTCCGTCTGCTGATACATTCCCTTCTTTTGAAGATGTAAATGAAGGACTGACAGTAACATTAAAACAAAAACAATTAAAAGAATTGCTTGAAATGGCAGGTTTTTGTGTTACCAATGATGATTTTAGAGATTACCTGCGAGGGATCCGCTTTGAAGGAGAAGATAAACATTTATCTGTGTTCTCCTCCGACGGACACCGTATGGCCATATTGGAAACGACACTTCTAGAACCTTTAACGGAACCTTTAGGAGCTCTTTTAACCAAAAACAGTGCCATACAAATAAGCAATATTATCGACGCAAATTCAGATCAACCGGTAAATCTGATAATTACTAAAAACACCGTATCCGTAAATTGTAACGGATATAAGCTCAAATCAAAACTTATCGTGTGTGCTTATCCGAATGTCCGCTCAGTAATTCCTGAAAATATTGATTCTACCGTTGAAGTGAATACTAAAAGATTTTCTTCTTTGGTTTCCCGTGTAGCAGTGATCTCTTCAAAACGTGTGAACGGCGTTACTATGACTTTCGGAAATAATTCATATAGTCTAAGAGCCAGTAACAGCGAAAGAGAAACTGCCGTCCATACCGAAAAAATTGATGGGTACTCAGGAGCAGTAGTAGAAGTATCGCTCAACGCATCGTACGTGATAGAAACCCTAAGTCACATTAAAACTGATAATACTAAATTGTATTTTCCCTCTCCTCTCAACAGCGTATTATTTGCACCTGTCACCGAAGGCTCACCAAAAAGCGATTCGATCCAGGCAAAATACATAATCAGTAAAATAGCTGTTTAACCAATTTATAGGCGGTTATCAAACCGCCTTATTTTTATGCTCATCAAGCAAATCCGCATCAATAATTTTCGTAATATTGAAGCTCTGGACATAACGCCAGACAGTTCGGTTAATCTAATTTATGGACCAAACGGATGCGGCAAGACATCGTTTCTTGAAGCGATTTCATGTTTAGCCATGGGACGTTCTTTCCGCAATGCTAAAAATACTAATTTAATAAAATCGGGCGAACCATGTTACACCCTGACTGCCAAAATAGAGCAAGACAACAGTACACTAGTTGATCATATAGGACTGTTGCGCTCAAAAAATCGCTCAGATCCAGTAAAAATAAACATCAACGGTCATAAAACGGCAAGACTCCTTGATATTATTGACAAAATTTCACTGCAAATTATTCACCCGCAAGGGACAGATCTGATCTCAGGAGGACCGTCAGAACGCCGCGGTTATCTAGATTGGGGTGTTTACTATTCACAAACTGAATTTAAACAAAAATGGCTTGTCTATCGCAGATTGCTTGAACAACGAAATGCACTGCTCAAGAACAAACAACAACCTTTTATACCGCAACAATTTGATGTTTGGGATGACATGCTGGCGGAATTGTCTGAAGAAATAACAAAAATGCGTAATAATTATCTTGCAGATTTATTACCTGAATTAGAACGTTTGACTACTGCTTTTTTACCAGATATCAAACTTAATTTTTACCTTTCCCAAGGTTGGGAAAAAGGCTTAAAACTGCGGGATTTACTAAGCTTAAATCTTGAAAAAGATAGAGTTTTAGGATACACTTTTTACGGTTGCCACCGTGCTGATTTAAAGGTCAAAGCAAACTCTTTTCCCGCTGGAGAAACCCTATCTAGAGGTCAGATAAAATTGCTGATCTGTGCTATGAAACTTTCTCAGGGTACTGTTTTATACAAAAAAACAGGTAAAAGATGCATATATCTTGTAGATGATCTCAATTCAGAATTGGATCAGCATTCAAGAGAATTACTTTTAAACGAAATTCTCAGTAGCAAAAATCAATTATTCATCACCAATATCACCGATGATATTCAACTACCAGCTGGTGAAAGCTCTCTACGATTTAACATCAAAGATAGCCTTATCCCTGCTCAGCAGTAGACTTAACCGAGGTAAAAATGTCAGAACAGGCTTCAAACTCCTACGATCCGTCCAGCATCAAGGTTCTTCACGGCCTTGAGGCCGTACGCAAGCGTCCTGGCATGTATATAGGAGACACAGACGACGGTTCAGGACTTCATCAAATGGTATTCGAAGCTGTTGATAATTCTATTGATGAAGCTTTAGCAGGTTTTTGTACCCATATTGAAGTGACAGTATACCCTGACGGATCTGTAGGATGTAAAGACAACGGTCGAGGGATCCCTGTTGCAATGCATCCAGAAGAACATCGCAGTGCTGCAGAAGTTGTAATGACTGTACTGCACGCTGGTGGTAAATTCGACAACAATTCATACAAGGTTTCAGGGGGCTTACATGGAGTAGGAATTTCCGTAGTAAACGCGCTGTCGGACAGACTGGAACTTACCATACGTCGCGACGGACATATCTGGAAACAAACCTACCTGAATGGCGGTACCCCTGAAGCGCCCATACAACAAGTCGGAGATTTGGGTGCAAATGACGAAACTGGTACTGAAGTAAGATTCTGGCCTTCACCGGAAATTTTCTCAAATACCGTTTTCTCTGCAGAAAAATTAGAAAAAAGGTTAAGAGAATTATCATTTCTAAATTCCGGCATCAAAATCACCTTTACTGACCTTCGTGAGGAAAACTATCAACATGTTTTTCATCATGAAGGCGGGATCATGGAATTTGTGAAATTCCTAAATAAAAATAAAAATCCAGTAAATCAGAAGATATTCCATTTCAGCAAACTTTGTGAAAACAGTATTTATGTCGAAATCGGTATGCAGTGGACTGATTCATATACTGAAAGTGTTTACTGTTTTACCAATAACGTGCCACAAAAAGACGGTGGTACTCACCTTGCTGGATTCAAAACTGCGCTCACAAGAACTTTTAATAATTATTTAGAAAAAGAAGGCTATACCAAAAAACACAAGATTTCCGCTTCAGGCGATGATGCTCGCGAAGGTTTGACAGCAGTAATCTCCGTTAAAATGCCTGATCCAAAGTTCTCTTCACAAACAAAAGACAAATTAGTTTCATCAGAAGCATCAGGTGCCGTAAATTCTGCTCTTTCAGAAAATCTTGAATATTTCCTTGAAGAAAATCCGAATGATGCCGAAACAATTTGCATGAAAATTATCGAAAGTGCCAGAGTACGCGACGCCATGCGCAAAGCAAGAGATCTGTCACGAAAAAAAGGTATTGATATAGCATCAAATCCAGATAAATTGGTTCCGTGCAGAGAAAAAGATCCTGATTATTCCGAACTGTTCTTGGTAGAGGGTGATTCTGCAGGTGGATCAGCCAAGCA
>CALBLB010000048.1 GCA_937896115.1 uncultured Succinatimonas sp. | reverse complement strand
TGCTCTCCATTACCCATTTTGAAGCCGGCAATACCTGGAATGTGGTTCCTGAAAGTGCTTTTTTGGAAGGAACTATCAGAACCATGAACGAAGCTTGCCGCAATATGGTCAAAGAGCGCCTTGTGGAACTTGCCAAAGGCATAGCGGCATCTTTCGGAGCCAGTGCCGAAGTTCAATGGATCTTCGGTCTTCCTGCCATGCAAAACTCAAAAGTTCTCAGTGATTTTGCAAGAGAGCTTGCCAAGCAGGACGGCTTTGAAACTGCCATTCCTCCTTCATCTTTGGGAGGAGAGGACTTTGCTCTTTATGAAGAACAGATCCCGGGAGCCTTCGTACAAATAGGAACCGGTCCCTCTTTACCTAACCATAACCCGCGCTTTACTGCAGACGAGAAAGCTTTATTCCCGGCAGCACAATTTATGGCGCATCTTGCCAAGCAGTATCTGGCCGAATTCAAAAAATAAGGATCATCAATGTCAGAGCAGTCAGTAAGCAATTTACCCATGGTGCGCTTTGAGCATTTGGGAAAGACTTTTTATACCAAAGGACGCAGAGTCGATGCTCTGCAAGATGTGAACTTAGAGATAAAAAAAGGCGAAATCTTCGGGATCATCGGCTTTTCAGGAGCAGGCAAATCCACGCTTATGCGTATGGTAAACGCCCTGGAAACGCCGACTGAAGGTAAAGTCTTGGTAGACGGAGTGGACGTAGCATCTTTGCAAGGCAAAGATCTGCGCAGTCTGCGCAAAGATATAGGAATGATCTTCCAGCAGTTCAACCTGCTTGAATCCAAAACCGTATTTGACAATGTGGCCATTCCTTTGATCATCAATCATGAAAAGCCCGATTTCATCAAAAAACGTGTAAATGAGCTTTTGGAATTTGTAGGCCTTAGCGATCGTGCCGAAGCCTACCCCGCCCAACTCTCAGGAGGTCAAAAACAGCGCGTCGGCATAGCCAGAGCATTGGCCACCGCCCCTAAGATCCTGCTTTGCGACGAAGCTACTTCCGCACTTGATCCGGATACTACCGATCAGATCTTAAAACTGTTAAAACGTGTAAATTCAGAATTACATGTGACCATACTGTTCGTAACTCACATGATCAATGTGATCACCAAGCTTTGCGATACCGTAGCAGTGATGGAAAACGGCAAGGTCGTTGAATACGGCAGCGTGCTTGATGTGTTCTCATCCCCTAGCTCTGATATTACCAAACGTTTTGTTTCGTCGGTTATTCCCGACAAGATCCCAGACAGCGTCATTGCCACCTTAAAACAGGATAAATCTCCTTATAAGCTCATTCGTTTCCGTTTAAGAGCCAAGAGCTTTAGTGAAAACATGATCTGGCAGATAGACACCGGTTTTAACATCGAGTCAAACGTCATGTTTGCCTCGGTAACCGAGCTCTCCGGAGTGGTGTTGTCAGTGATCATTCTGCAGATCAAAGGAGAGGCCGCCGATATCGAGCGGGTGACCCAATTCCTTGATTCGCGCAAGGTCAAATGGGAAGAACTTAAAATTTAAGGCAGGTACAAAATCGTGAACGCTTTTTTCAAATCATTGGGCACCACTTCGGATCAAATGCTCTTATGCGCAGGCCAGACCTTTTATATGGTTTTTGCCGCCTTATTTTTAGGCTCGGTGATCGGCATAATCATGGCCGTGACTTTGGTTTTGACCAACAAAGACGGAATATTGCGCAATAAAAGTGTTTTCTTTACCGTAAATACCGTCATTAACGTGGTACGTTCTGTTCCTTTTATCATTCTCATGGTATTCATCATGCCTTTTACCAAATGGCTGGTGGGCACACGCATAGGAACTACGGCTGCACTGGTGCCGCTTACCATCTTTATTGCTCCCTATCTTGCCAGGCTTTTTGAAAATTCCTTTTTGGACGTAGATAAGGGAATAATCGAAGCAGCTCAATCCATGGGCGCAAGCGTGTTTCAGATAATTTGGCATTTTCTGTTGCCGGAGGCTCGCGGCTCCCTCATTTTGTCTCTTACCACCGGAACCATCGGACTTTTAGGGGCAACTGCCATGGCCGGTGCCATCGGTGCAGGCGGCGTAGGTGATTTAGCCTTAACTTACGGTTATGAACGCATGAATTTCCCGTTGATGCTCTTTACCGTCATAGTCCTCATTGCTTTCGTACAGATCATCCAGTCTGTGGGCAATCATTTTGCCTTTAAGACCCGCAGTCGCTGAAAAGCGGGCTATAATAATCTTCATTATGCATAACGGAAGAAGCGAAACCTCGAATTTAGCAAGTTTTTATATCACACTAAACTCGGGTAGCGAAAAAGATTGA
>CALBLB010000047.1 GCA_937896115.1 uncultured Succinatimonas sp. | reverse complement strand
TTTGATGATCCCCAAAAGTCCTTGCAATACGGGAAGACGGCGCGGTGAGAGGTACGACCACAGATCAAATGAGTCATCCGCGGCAAGTCGCAATACTTTTACCGGTACTTTTAGTCCTTTGGCTTTCAAGGCCAAACTTAATACATGCAGATCAACTGTATAGAAAACGTCGTATTTAATTTTTTTTTCAGGATCTGTGCTGTTGGTTTTGAAAGCTACGTCTTTTTTTATCAATAATCCTTGTTCGGTAAGAACTTCCAGCTTTTTTTTCAAAAGTTGGCAATCTTTTCTTAAAGAGCGTGCAAGTTGCACTAGATGTTGTCTTGAATTGAACGGGTTTTTAGGATCTCTTGAATGCCAGTATAGCAGTGCCGAAAGTACCTGAACTATAACGAAATCATCCTGATCAAACAGCAGTTCAAGTTCAGGAAAATAAGGTATGCGGGTGATACCGAAAAGCTGTGACGACATGAGGCAACCTTTGTTGATTGAACATGAGAGCCAATTTTAAGAATTAGTTTAAAAAAATCCAATGGTTTACGAATGATAAGGAAGAGATAAATAAAAAACGCCGCCTGAGGCGACGTTTTTACAAGTTGATCAATGTATTAAAGCTTGTGATCCAAGGTATAAGCATCGTCATGGATATCGGTTACCGCACGTCCTGACGGATCTGCAAGCTCGGCAAATTTCTTATCCCAGGCAATGGCGGTCGGGGTAGAGCAGGCAACGGATTTACCGTACGGTACGGTTTGTACGGCCGACGGTAATTTGAAGAGATCTTCAAAAATCTCTCGGTAGAGGTAAGCTTCTTTGGTTACCGGGGTATTAACCGGGAAACGTACGGCGCGCTCTGCAAACTTTTCGTCGGATACTTTCTGCTCGGCGTAATCGCGCAATGCGTCGATCCACGAATATCCTACGCCGTCTGAGAACTGCTCCTTTTGTCTCCACAGGATCTCATCAGGCAACCATCCTTGGAAGGCTTCGCGTAAAACTTTCTTTTCGATAGTCTTACCGCGGCACATTTTGTCTTCAGGGTTGATGCTCATGGCATAATCGAGGAATTTTTTATCGAGGAAAGGAACGCGACCTTCAACGCCCCAGGCCATCAGTGATTTATTGGCGCGTAGGCAGTCGTAAAGGTGCAACTGAGAGAGTTTGCGTACCAATTCTTCATGCATTTCTTTGGCATTGGGGGCTTTGTGGAAATAGAGATAACCGCCGAAGATCTCGTCGGAGCCTTCGCCTGAGAGCACCATCTTTATTCCCATGGCTTTGATGTAGCGAGCCATAAGGTACATGGGAGTTGAGGCTCTGATGGTGGTTACATCATAGGTTTCGATGTGATAGATCACGTCACGCAGGGCATCAAGTCCTTCTTCTATGGTGTAGTGGATCTCATGATGTACGGTCCCAAGATAGTCGGCTACCACACGGGCTTTTTTGAGATCGGGAGCTCCTTCAAGACCTATGGCAAAAGAGTGCAAACGCGGGTACCAGGCACGGGATTTACCGTCATCTTCGACGCGGTGCTCGGCAAAATGGGCAGCTATAGCCGAGATCACGGAAGAATCCAATCCTCCTGAAAGCAATACTCCGTAAGGTACGTCACACATGAGCTGACGTTTGACGCTGTCCATCAGAGCTTCGCGCAAACCGTTAACATCGGTTTTGTTGTCTTTGACGTTATCGTAATCGTACCAAGGACGGGTGTAGTATTCCTTAAATTCACGGCTTTCCTTGGTGTAAAGATAACAACGCGGCGGGAATTCACGTACGCTGTCACACACCGGGGTCAAAGCTTTCATTTCCGAAGCCACATAGAAACGTCCTTCGCGATCGGTTCCTACGTACATGGGAACAATGCCCATATGATCACGGGCTGCAAAAATGGTATTGTCCTCGGCATCATAGATCACGAAAGCAAAATCTCCCACGAGACGATCGACGAAGTTTTTGCCGGTACGTTTGAATTCTTCGTATAA